>CAIRAF010000017.1 GCA_903876465.1 uncultured bacterium
CGACTTAAAGCTGTTACAAAGAACATAAAACAACATTCTATAAGACCAAAAGCTGGGCTTGGGTAAAGGTTGTAATTAATTGCAGTCTACCTCTGATATGGGCTACATGTCAATGTAATTTCCCGATTTATCAAAGGGGGACAAGAGGGGGATAGAATAGTGTATAATTCACGCATGCAAACAACAATTATTCTCATCATTATCGTCATAGCCGCACTGGTTATGAGTACTGGAAAAAAGACGTCTAAAAAGCATGATAAGCACGATAAGAAAGAAAAGGATTTTGAAGGTAAGGACAAAGAAAAGAGGTAAGTGATGAAAAATATTACCTAGGACAAACAAATTCGCAATCAGGTCCAGTGCGTCCGAGGTATGAACCGTCTGGGCACTGTTTTGCATCCATAGTGCAGGCAACAGGCATTTTTAGTCCTGTACATCTCCAGTTGATTTCAGCGGTCTTTGTTTCTTCGTTGACCACACAAGCAGGATTGCATCCGGGTTTGGTGGCATTTAGATTGGCATCGTACCACCAGGTTTTGGAATTTTCATTGTACATACCAGATGATAAAGCTTCTCCGCCCTTAATACACGATCTCTCGGCGATCGTTCTTGCTTCAGTTTCTGAAAGTAAACTATCATCAGTTCTTAGCTTGGTACAAGCGATGGCTATTAATATCAATCCTAAAATTATCAATATGGTAATGTCTTTTTTCATACATTTATTATATCAGAATAGGCAAATGGAGATAGATACAGTTATCAAACTTTACTTTTTTACGCTTTTCACTTCTTCCTGTTCCTTGTCCTCTTTCCTAGAAAATATGACAATATCGGTAACTCTGAAAGCCTGTCTATTATGTCACCGATTCGTTCTGCAAGTTCGGCTGAAGCGTGATTGATATTCTTCGAAAGCTTCTCAAGTTCTTTAACTATCATTATAAGATGATAGACCACAACAGAACAGAGAATACCAAAAAATATAATTGTCAGAGCAACTGTAAAGTTAAAAAATATTTGCGATATGATAAGTGCTAAATTCATATTATGTTTTTATGTTGCGCGTTTATGTCTACTTTTATAATTTTCATGATAACTAACGATAACAGGAATACTCGCGGCTACTGGCAAAGCGAGAAATGCTCCTAACATTCCAAACAAACTGGCGCCTATTATCACAGCCAAAAATCCTAAAGCAGGGTATAGATTTAGAGCCTTGTTATAGATCGCTGGACTTATGATGGCGTTTTCTATCTGCTGATAAACGAGGTGAATAATGAGAACTGATATGCCATATACCGGTGCGACACTATAAGCCACAAAAAAGGCAGGAATAGAACCGATCGTTGAGCCGACGAGTGGTAAGAGGTCAAATACTCCAGCAAACAAGGCGAGTGGCAAAGCATAGGGAATATGAAGAGCTAGCAAGGACACGTAGATTACTAAAAATGTGATGCCGGAAATGATCACGTTGCCACGGATATATTGTCCAGTTACTTTTGCGACTTGCTCTATAAAGCCCTGAAGTTTTTCCTTTTCTTGAAAGGGAAATATGCTCAAAAATAATTTCAATAATCGCTCATAGTCGTATACGAAATAAAATGTCAAAACCAGAGTTGCTAGTACGGAAATCGCTATCTGAAGAATAGCATTTGAAGATGCGATAGGGTCGCCAGAGAACGAGTCAGTGTAAGAAACAATATTAAAATTTGTCAGATAGTGACCGATATAAGGAAGATTGCTCATAGTCGAATTTATACTAGTCAGCATCTGTGGAAGTTGACTATTTAGGTTTGGAATAAGAGCAAAGCCGAGCACAGCAAAAGGAATGAGAAGTATGAGTAGAACCACAAAAGTTGAAAGAAGAATAGGAAACTTGGTCTTAATGTGAAATTTCCAAACGACCGGATGAAGTGAGGCTGTCAATACAAGTGCCACAACGATCACTACAACGGCGCCTAGAGCCTTCCAGATAAGAAGTAAAGTGATACCCACAAGAACTATGCGGGTCAAAGCCTCCCAACTCAAAGGGTGTTCTCGTGACGGAGGTGCCTCTCGAAAATGTTGTTGTGACTCCATACATATAAGGCCGTATAAACAAGGGAAGTGTTACTGTTGGCTGTTTGAGTATGGAATCATAATAAGCATCGTTTTAGTATAAAGAAAAAAGCAAGTTTCAAATAAAAAGAAATACCAGCCACGACTTGAACGTGAACCGGTATTCAGTTTTTCGCACAGAGCTAGTGCGTGCGATGGACAACTCCACATGTTCGAACAGTACACTTCAGGTCGCCGTCGAGTTCGATCTTCTTGTGACGGCGACAGAAGTATGCGATGCGCGTATCCTCCAAGTCTGGAATAGCTTTGCACTTCTTGCAGTGCCCCTTGTCGAGAATCGCCTGACATTCGCCTTCGTTGTGGACCACCCTCTTAATCGCTAGCGGTACGGCCATCTGGATCACCCCCTTCTTGTTCTTTGAATCAAATATAAGGAATATTTGAGATAAGTCAAGACAATTTTGATTTTAATGAAAAATAAGATGGTGTTTTACACAATCTTCTTGTCACGATAAGCTCTCGAATAGTCATAAATAGTGGACCAAAAAGCGCCGGCAAAAAAGGCGACAGCTATCTCTTCTATAGGTACTCCTAAGAGCAAGAGTCCACAGATATTATCAAAATTATAGGAGTGATTGACGAAATCTGGAAATATCAGATTTACCAAAACGAACACCACCAAATATATCATACTGAAGATAAAAGCACTTATAAGCATTTGCCTTCTTAGATCCCGGCGTAAACAGGCTGTGATAGCCGCTCCGATTCCACCCACGATCATCATGTTATAGATGGCAATCGTTGGAAATAGTGCTGACATCACAACAAAGGCTACTGGAACAGAATATAGTAACCAATAATGTCGATGACCCGTGTGAGTTAACCGTACCAGTTTTTCATTATAAAAAAATTCATACGTTACAGACGCTATACCTGCCATAAGAAAAAGAAAAAGAAAACTTTCTATTCCTACGCCATATCTTTCCATTAATCCAAAAAGTGAACTCGGATGCCAATATTGCGGCACAAGAAAATAGTCGATGAAACCAAATGGCATACCCCAAAAACTAGCCAAGATCATTTCCTTGCGTAGGTCCTTGCGTCGTAGAAATATGAATAGCCATATTAAAAAAAGGATAAGACAGCCGGTAATATATGCGTACTTATGATCCATTTGCACAAATTTTAGCAAATCCACCTCTGCAATGCTACTGGATAGCGTCACTTTTGACAGATATATGTAAACAAAAAGCCCGCCTCACAACAACAGGTCGAGCCAGTTGTTGGGTGACGGGGCGGCATGGACTGTCCTCGTTAGTATCCCCATGGCCAGCGGAGACGATACGCCGCAGGTGTCTCGGGTCGGGGCCGGTCTGATGGAGACGGCGGTTTGGGCGACACGGTGACCACTTGGACAAGGGGACTGTTCTCTGTACGACCAGCCTTGACCTTCAAGGCATAGGGACTTTTACCGCTCGGCGCCATGCGATTTCGACGTCTGGCGTGACGAGCCGCAATAGCCGCCAGTCGGCGTGCTTCACGGTTTCTACTATGTTTTGACACGGTGACCTCCTGTTAGTTTTTGTTGAACCAAGCTTCAGGGATAAATATAGTCAATATAAAAATTGTGTCAATAGTCCATCTAAACAGAAACCACCATCCTGACGACGGTGGTATTCCGTGCTGAGATGGTGGGATGTTCGACTTGGAAAACTGGTTACTTCGGCCAGCTCGAATCCTTTGCTTCTTCGGCGACCTTTTCCATGGCTTCTGTGAGATTCGCCGTCACACGCAGCTCGACGCAGCGGGCGATCGTTTCGTGGCTGAATAGCGGTAGGAAGAGTCCGATCATCGGATCCCATTTTCCGCTTAGCAGGTAACCACTGATATGTTCGGAGATGGGGACATGAGTAACGATAACGTCCCTGTCCCACGGCCATTCGATAACTACGACATCCCCTGGTCGCATGTACATGATGGGAGTTCCATCCGGGTTTTGGATTGGAGCATCCGCCAGAGCCAACCATGCCCGGTGATAATCCCAGTTTTTCTCCGGACGCTTCAGTTTGTGAATCTCCCGACTCCGATGCGCCGCCGTCGTGATTTCCCGCATCCTCATGGTCATGGGGGAGTCGGAGTCTTCAATGAGTTTTTTCAGGTTTGATTCCTGGCAGAACTCATCGTAGAATTTCCAAAACTCCGCACCACCAATGGCCATGTTTGCAGATGTTGCACTTTCTTGTGGCATGACTATATTCTCCTTTTGTTCCAAATTAAAGCTATATCAAGTGGCTTGATTAGTCAATTGAGTGAATAGCCTTACTGCTAGAAAATAATTAATTATTCCTTTGGTGGTCCCCAACGCCATTGAGGCTTTTCACCTTTTTTGTAACAAATTGTAATGAGTAGAATAGTCAGTACAATAATCGGCATGGCTAATGTTAGGAAATTACTTCCTGAATCAGGATTACCTAGTATAGAATTTTCTCTCATGAATACGAGAATGGAGATTAGTGCGATGTAAACAAGAATAACTAACCATCCTTGCCATGTGGCAGGTGTCCAACCCCAACCGTAAAGTTTAGCTTTGAACCAGTAATTTTGAGGGTTATCTTTCATGTATTTTATTTATTAAACCACTCTTTAACCATACTCTCTGCGGGCTTGTTGCGAAAAGTCGAAGCTACAGATAATTTAGGTTTGATTTGTGGATCTAGCGCATCATCCCAAGAAAAACTAGCGACATTTACTCTCTCGATATTACTTAATGGAGAAAGAGTATTAAAGAAAATTTCAAATACTTTTGAATGATAATCAAAATCTGAAACCGCATTTTTCACTACTTCGCTTTTATAATCAAGCACTTCAAGAGACCCGTGTTTCATGGAGTTAACGTAGGAAGATGGTGCAAAGAAAACAGAAAGCATAATATTCTTTTTCTTAGCGATATTATTTATATCACTAAAATACCTCGGTATTTCTTTACTGATATCACCATTACGATAACGTTCCATTAGATCATAGATACGAATTTCCACTATATCAGCATTTTTATAATAATCATATTTTGTCCAATCTTCATTACCATCTTTATCTTCAAAAAAGCCATAAAGTGGCAATTCAACAAAAAGTTTTCCTTTGAAAACGTTTTTTA
>CAIRAF010000018.1 GCA_903876465.1 uncultured bacterium
TGCCAGTAGCAACAGGTGGTGGACCATTGATTACAGGTAATGATGGAGGACAACTTACTTATGTTCCACCGACAACTTCTCTAACACCACCAGCTCCAATATCGACGACACTATTGAAAAAATCAAAACTCTTTGTTGGTTCACTGCCATTCAAGACATCCTTCTTTATTACTCCTTGGAAAGTAGCTTTACCATCGTCTAAAACTATAAATAAAATGGCGCCTTGACCTCGAATAGCCATAACACGACCAGCCAGGGAGACAGATTTCGCTACCTTTGACCCTGTGCCTTTTTCATCATATTCAGCAAAGTTAGCCTTGGCATCAGCCAAACAAAAATCTCGAGGAACTGATGCTGGATATGGATCAATGCCAGCCTTCTTGAGCGTTTCAAGCTTTGCTAAGCGAATAGAACGAAGTTCGTCGAGTGATGATGACATGGAACTAGTCTACATTGAAAACTATGATTTCGCAATTTCATCTTCTGCCAATATTCTATCAACTTCTCCCATATATTCTTCTGGGCTTTTAGTTATTTCCATGTGACCACCTCTCATTGGAAGCCAATGATCAACATGTTTTTCATTAATAACTTGTTTAACTTTCTCCGGCGAAAAGAGTCCATCATCTTCACTGGTTAAAATGGTAATTCCCACACCTTCATCGTGAAGGTATTTAATCATATCTTGGATTTGAATCTTAGATATTGCGAGAGATTCCTTTGTCGCTCTCACGGGATTGGCTGTTATATAACTACCAAATTTTTTGAGAATATCCTGAACGTACGACTGTCGTTTCAAATCATCACTATATAAAAGATCTTTTACTTCACCAAGAGAAAAATTATTAAATCTAGTACTTAGTCTTGGAAAATTATCTTCACCAATCATTCCTGCTGAATTTGCAAATATCATTCTGTGAAATCTTTCTGTTTCAAGCACAGCAGCTATAGAACTATTAATTCCACCTTCTGAATGAGCTATAACATCAACTTTATCCAATCCCTTCTGATCAATGATAGCCAATAGCGCCAATGCCTTGCGTAATTCCGCTACCGGGAATATTTTCTTTAAATCCTCATCAACCTCATCCATCTCATCACCTTCTCGGGGATGTTCAAGTGAGATTACCCTTCTTCCTTTTTCAGATAATACACGCATGCCGTCCTTGAATGATTCCATACTCTCAGTCCATCCTGGTGCAATCAAAACAGGAACATCCGTCTTTTGATGTTCTGGTATTATATCGACTATCTCAAAATTGGTACCAAAAAGGTCGATAATTTCTCTTTTTTTGAATTGCTTTTCAAAATCAAATTCTGAGACTTCGGCCCTTGGTTGAATATTTTCCATGTCTTCAGTCTAGCCTAAATATAGTACTAAGCCAACGCTGCAACCTTATAGACCATTGAGCCCTTAGGAGTCTGAACTGTAACCTTATCCCCTTCTTTGTGGCCCAAAAGAGCGGAACCTAGTGGTGATACGTTTGAAATCTTACCGGCGGATGTATCAGACTCTTCTGAACCAACTATAGTAAAGAGCATGGACTTATTATCAGATGATCCATCCTTTTCCAATCTAACTGTTGAACCCACGGTTATAACTGGTCCACCAGAAGCCTTTGTTATAACAGCAGTCTTAAGAAGATTCTCGATGTAACGAATACGATCTTCGACTTCTCCTTGCTCTTCACGAGCTTGATGATATTCAGCATTTTCTGACAAATCACCTAGCTTCTTTGCGTATTCAAGATGATCAGCAACTTCCTTTCTTTTTTCAGACTTCAAATACTCAAGTTCTTTCTTGAGTTCATTAAATTTTTCGTTAGTGAGGTATTGAGTTTCTGTAGACATAATGATTAATTGAAATGAAATAATAAATAAAAACCTAGCAAGCTAAGTTTAGAAAACATTGTATTACATTTTTAGTATACCACTTCCCAAAGAAATGGGTGTGGATAATTCTAATACATAATACCTACATAACTATTTCAAATATTCTGGCGTATTGGCCTCCATCCAATCAAGTTGTTGGCGCATAACTGCGGCTGCACCAATAACATTGGTTACTGAGCCGTGGTCCATGATAATTGCAAAAGCATACTTCGGATTCTCATACGGCCAGAAACCAGTAACCCATGAGTTAACATTGGCCTTGGAAACTCCTAGCTCCGCTGTACCTGTTTTTGCAGCAACTGCCACATATGGCACATTAAGAGCTTTGGCCACACCCACCTCCGCACCAAGACGCATGCCTTCTCGAACAATATTGAAATCAGACACAGCCAAACCAACATTTTTTTCAACTTGAGGAGTACCTCCTTTGAGAATAGTTGGTGTAAGAATATCACCATAATTTGCAAGGGATGCAACAGCACGAATAATCTGCACTGGTGTCACCTGGAAACCATATTGTCCAATAGATGTATGGTAAGTATCACCGAGATACCAATCTTCACCAAAAGTAGCTTTCTTCCAATCAGGAGTAGGAATGAGCCCTGGAGGTCCAGAGAAAAATGAAGATGCTGTTGTGGAACCAAAACCAAATAATCTAAAATATTTATCAAGACGAGTTATGCCGAGTCCAGCCTGATCACCAAACCCACCGCCAACCGTATAAAAATAAACGTCCGAGGACATGGCAATAGCATGTCTCATATCAAGATCGCCTAGAGCTTTCCAGTCGCGAAAGACACTCACTTGTGTTGGATCATATGGATTGGTTACTGATATCGATCCAGTATCATGGATAATCTTATTGGGATCCATACTGTGTTCAGTCAAAGCTCCCATGGCAATATACGGCTTAACAATAGATCCCGGAGTATATAAACCTGCTGTTATGCGGTTGAGAAATGGTAGACTTTTATCTGTCAAAAATCCTTTAACAGCAGTCTGATCTATTTTGTCTGACATGATTTGCGAATCGTATTCTGGATAACTAGTCATAGCCAAGACTTCTCCAGTATGGACATCCATAATAATTCCAGCTCCTCCGTTAAATCCAACTCTGTTCGCAATATCTTTTACATTGTTGTAGAGGGCTGATTGTACGCGACTATCAATAGAAAGTGTGATGCTACTTCCAGACTGTGGTGGATGGACAACATTTTCTGAAACAATATGACCACGAGCATCAACTTCTACCAATCGTGAACCATTCACCCCCTGTAGAAGACTGTCATAATATTTTTCAACACCAGCTATGCCATTGAAATCTTCTTGATAATAAAAACCATTTGAATCCTTTGATGGATACTGCACATAACCAAGGACATGAGCAAGCCCTGTTGTTGTTGCATAATCGCGTTCAGCAACAAAACTTTCTGGATCATCAGTATTAGTCGTCGTACCAAAAGAAGCTGGTGCATTCCACGCCAGTGACACACCGTTTCTATCATATATTATTCCACGCGATGCAAATATCGGTACTGGACGAAGCAAATTAGCCTGACTGCGATCACGATATTCCCCACCATGTAATACTTGAAGATTTCCCGCTTGCAATACATATATTCCACCAATAATCATAAATACTCCTAATATGGAATACAGAACGGTTTTGGAAATTGGACGCTCCATGCGACCTTCAAATTGATCTGAATCAAATTGAGAAGAAGCGTGTGAATCTATCAGCACTTCATCTGGATCAATTTCTATATATCTTTTTTTCTTCATCGGACAACTTTCTTAAGTAAATAAATGGAGCCTAATATTACTACAGCTACAATCGTTCCGATATAGCCTTTTACCCCCATACTACCAACCATCCCAAAAAGAGCGTCGTAAACAATACCCGCAATCAGAATTTCAAATTTAAATGAAAATAGCCAAATACCAATTATAATAAGTGGTATAGATACAAACCACCAACCATTGATAACCGTAAAAGCTAGAGCTAAATATAATAAAATACGAAAAATAATACTGTACTTCATATTATTTTTTGGCTTTAGTAGTAGTTGCATGAGAGACTAAAACAAAGCGGAGTTGGTATATGTTTATTGGTGGAGAAAACAAAATTGTCTCAAATGGATCTGAAGGGTTATTGAGAACTGCTGTCACAGTACCAAAAGAACCATTATTCAATACAGAATCAGACACTATATCACCCTGAGAAATTTGAGTAGCCTGCGGAACCTGTGCTTCATATTGCCCTCCCCCACGACCAATAGCTAGAGCTGGGATATGCGCAGAACCGATCGACACTGGGTATGTCTGTCCGGATGAAGAAAAGAGAGTTACTTTAGTTGTCTCACCCAAGACGTCTGTCGTCGTGCCGATCAATATATTTCCAGGAGCATAAACAGGTGCACCTGAGATTACACCTTCATTTGACCCTACATCAATTATCAGTTCATCATATGGAGCAAGAGGTGGACGAACTAGGACGGCTCCAAGAATACGGTTATTCAAAGGAGTTAAGGTTGATAGCGGTTTTACACTGACATTTGATGTTGAAGATCCATTGGAATCAGTACTAGAAGAATTTACCTCAACTACTGACAAATTGGCACTCGTTCGTCCAAGCAATGATAGCATTTCACTATTTTGGTTTTGAATAGCATTTACAGAACTATTCTGAACTTGCAACTCTTGAATGCGAATTTTTAATGCTTCATTTTGTGCAAGTAAAGCTTCTGGAGAATCAAGCGAGCCACTAGCGACTGAAAATTCCATTCTCCAAAAAGGTCGAACTACGGTTGTTACAATAGCCGGAAGAAAATGTGGTATGAAAAATTGAAGAACAATAACAACTACAGCAATGCTACCAACGACAGTGGTTATGATTCTAGTGTTTCTGGCACCTGTCTTTTTACTTGTTTGGATATACATCATCGTCGCTGTCCAAAAGAACAGACTTGTATTTATCTAGATCTTCCAGGATGATACCTGCTCCACGAGCAATAGCAGTCAAAGGATCTTCGGCAATAGTAACTGGAATATTTAAAGTTTCTGAAAGGAGTTCATCTAGACCTTTGATAAGGGCACCGCCACCGACCAGGTGGATACCACGCTTCATAATATCAGCAAGTATTTCTGGTGGAGTAGTTTCGAGAGCCTCTCGAGCAGATTCAACGATTGCTTCAATAGACAGATTCATGGCTTCACGTATATCAGAATCAGTAATTATCACTTCGCGTGGCAAACCGGTTATAAGATCACGTCCACGAATAGTTGTTTCAACTGGTTCTCCTGGCATGACTATTCCAACACTTATTTTTACTTGCTCAGCAGTTGTCTCACCAATAAGAATTTTAAATTCGTTTCGGATATATGAAACTATGTCATTGTTGAGTCTATCTCCTGCTATTTTCAAATTTTTCGAACGTACTATGCCTCCAAGAGAAATGATCGCGATATCAGTTGTACCTCCACCAATATCGATGACCATGGAACCTACTGGATCATGAACTGGTAGACGGATGCCGATAGCACCGGCCATTGGTTGTTCGACAATATAAAGTTCACGAGCTCCGGCATTCTTGGCTGCATCACGTACAGCGCGGATCTCAACGTTCGTCACGCCCGATGGCACACCGATAACTACACGTGGTCCAAGAAATTTTTTGGGAAGATATTCATGAGCACGCTTCATTAGATAAGAGAGCATTTCTTCTGTCACCTCAAAGTCAGAAATAACTCCATCAACTAGTGGACGGACAGCAATGATGTGAGTTGGTGTGCGACCAAGCATGTCTTTTGCTGCAGCTCCGACAGCAACTACCTGACCAGTTTTTTGGTTCACAGCGACAACTGAAGGCTCATTGACTACGATGCCTTTTCCACGAACATAAACGAGAGTATTGGCAGTACCAAGATCAATGCCGATATCATTCGAAAAACGGCTTAGTAACTTATCTTTTTGCTCTTTGTAGGATTGCTTAGCAGACA
>CAIRAF010000019.1 GCA_903876465.1 uncultured bacterium
CAATGAAAAAGGCAAATAGAAATGAAAGCAAAAAAAACTTTTTGGGTCCTTTATTATCGATGACGGTATTAGGTGGCATTATTTTCTTTATCTGTAATATTAAATAGGTAAATTGCTTGGAGCCTCTCCCTTCTTTGATGGTACACGAGCAAGAGTAGGAGTACCAGCGGTCGATCCTGGAAGATGGAAAAGTGTTGCCAATTCTTCTGAGTTCATAACCATCGGAGTACCCTGAAATGGTGGGTAGAAAAATGAGCGTCGACGAAAAGCCTTAATGACTGCATCAGAATTGTAATTGCGACGCATATTTCTATAGTCTTCCCAAGGCACACCAGCAAATTGAGCGATCCATGAATCACCGTCTTGTTTGATACCATTCATGTGTTCAGTTGAAAAATGTTTGACTGCACCAATGAGACCACCGATTCCGAATGGTGTATCAAAATTTTCTTTCTTGGCAACATATATAGCTCTCATTCCAACATCAAAAGCCTGTTTTGATAAGCGGCGCTCAATAGCAGTAACTATATCCTGTTCACCTTTTGTTAGTGATGGAAGTTTGGTAAAACCTGTTGCTTCATCCTTCAATCCAGCGACCTTAGTCTTTGGATCACGCATCATGAGTTTATGGATCAATGCTTCTGATTGATCTCTCCACAAATCAGTTTTTTTGAAAAGATGTCCTGGTTTACGCGCATCTTTGATATGAGCCTCAACAATAAACTGCACCCAAACCTGCTGATTTGGTCCAACACTACCCAGAAATTCTAGTAGTGGCACTAATGGGTCAACTTTAAATTCCTCTTTTGGATCATCAAGAAGACCGTAGTCGACGTATGTTCGTATTGGATAATGTTCACCTTTTTTTGCGTCTTTGGTGAATTTATAATCCGCTGCCCAAACTTTCATAGTGTCTGGATCAAAATGCACTGCACGGGTATAGTCAACTGCCTCTGAAACCTCAATTCCTGGATATTGAGCATAAAGTGCAGACATCACACCGATCTTGCGGCGATCTTCAGTCCAAATAAAAAACTTTATCTGGCCTTCAATGGAAGCTATTTCTAAAGAATAATATGGACGATATTCACCCTTCCAATATTGAGCGTATGTACTACCATTTGCGGTGTTATGGATACCTTGCAGAACAACTTCCATGGCCAGTGGAGATTTGAAAACATCCTTAGGTAATTTGAGTTCTAAAAGTGTGTACTTCAAACCATAAGAAAATTTTGCACGAATATAACGGAGCCATAATGGCCAAAGAATATCAGCAAGAGCAATAGCTAGAAGAAATGGCGACAAATAGATGGCATATTGTATAGCCTGATAAAACATTGGTGTGTGATATATACCAGAGAGTTGTTGAACGAACTGCTGAAACATGAAGATATTATAGCGCCAAGCGATGATTTGTGGAAGCAGAAAAAACCACAAGTTAAATCTTGTGGTTTTTTTCTTTATGCTGCTACTGGAGCGTACTTACCTTCCTTATCTCTCTTGAAATACTTTGGGTTTTGGAGATTGACGAGAATAGTGTTTTCTTTGACATATCTTTCTTTCAAAACCTTATCAATAATCTCTTCTTTGGTCATCGGACCATTCTTTGTAAGAACAGTGCGAATAACGTCGCGAACAACGCCTGGGACATAGCCCCATTCTGCTAGAGCATAGAGACCACGGCCGACGAGAACGAAACGTTTATCCTTTATGAGTTCATTGTGAGTAGTTGCAACGTGAGCCTTCTTATTGAACATAGTCGTGATCTGCTTTGCTACATCACGGAAATGTATAGGAGAACCATGCTTACGGATAACGAGGAAAGCGTAATCACGAACACCCTTTGTTTTGATATTTGCTGACTGTGATTTGCCCCAATCTCCAAGTGCATTCTTACCGATAGCTTTTGAGAGGGCTAACCAGCGACGAACAACCTCTTGATTCTTATACTTCTCTGAAACATCCTCAAGATGCTGAAGGAATTTGTTTGTCATTTCTGATTCAGGTAATAGATCCTGATTACTCAAATTTGAATAGAGTTTACGTAGAGCTTCTTCAACCTTCTTTGCGAGCTCTTCGTTTACATGCCAGCGATGACGAAAATCATCATCTTCTTTGAGTTTCTTGAAAGGTTCACCGACAACGAGAAGGAAGTACATGTGATTCTGAAGACTGACATCTTTTGAGATATGTCCGAGGAAATCATCTTCAACAACAATACCACCAAGAGAATGTAGAAGTTCTTCAACTTCAACAAACACAGCCTTTTCAGACTTGTATTCTTCTGACTTACGAACATTGGCGATGCCGTAGTTTTCAATCTGACGAACACGTTCACGTGTTATGCCGTACTTCTTTCCGATGGCGTCCAAGGTAAGGCGCTTGTCGTCTTTGCCTAAGCCGTAGCGATAGATCAAGACTTCACGAGCACGGTCAGGAAGAGACGAAAGGAGTTTCTTGACGATCACTTTTGGTTTGAATGAAATGTGTGGCGTTGCCATGATATTAATCGCTTACTAATGTGTTTTAATTAATGGATTAGTTTTATCACCTATGGACAAATAAGTCAAGGGGTGTGGTGTAATGATGACTTTGACGTGTTGTAATTGTAGATAGCTAATCTAGACTTTAAGCAATAACGATACTAACCAACTTTCCTTTTACGACAATAACTTTCTTAATCGACTTCCCTTCAAGCCATTTCTTTACATCAGGGATTTCCTTTGCTGTTGACTCTAATTGCGCATCAGTCATATCAATTTGGGCCTTAAATGAGGCACGGACTTTGCCATTAACCTGAACGATAATATTGACTTCATTATCAATAATTAATTTCTCATCGAATTTTGGCCAATCTGATATGTGAATTGATTTCTTATTACCAAGCGAATACCAAAGTTCTTCAGCGACGTGTGGGGCGAATGGTGCAACTAATTTTAGAAGAATTTCAAATTGAGGACGAGTGATTGATTTGTTGTCGGCTTGATTATTTTCTACAGAACTGAAATTTTCTAATTCATTAACAGTTATCATTAAGGTACTGATAGCAGTGTTGAATGAAAGAGCATTAATGTCTGCTGTGACTTTCTTTATAGCTCTATGCAGAACCTTGTCGAAATTATTTGGCACTTGTTCACCCTTTTTACTAGAAGTGTGAATAACCTCACTTTTTTTCGAGACTTCCCCTAACCCTGTAACCCTTTCCTGCAATCTCCAGACCTTTTCAATGAATCTTCTAACACCAACCATATTAGTTGTACTCCAGGAAATCTGCTGATCAAATGGACCCATGAACATCTCATAAAGGCGGAGTGAATCTGCACCATAATTTTTGACCACTTCATCTGGATTAACAACATTACCAAAACGCTTTGACATTTTGCGGCCATCTTCACCCATTATTAGTCCGACATTCTGAAGTTTAATAAACGGTTCAGTGGTGGATACAACTGCAATATCATAAAGGAACTTGTGCCAGAATCTAGCATAGATGAGGTGACGTGTTGCATGTTCAGCACCACCAACATAGAGATCAACTGGCGCCCAATATTTTTCTTTCTTTAAATCTACGAGTGCTTTCTTATTATTTGGATCCATATAGCGAAGGTAATACCAAGATGAACCTGCCCATTGAGGCATGGTATTAGTTTCGCGTTTAGCTTTACCTTTACACTCAGGACATTTAACATTGACCCATTTGTCTATAGCGGCGAGTGGAGATTCACCAGTTCCAGTTGGTTCATATGACTTTACCTTTGGTAATTCCACCGGTAAGTCTTTTTCAGGTACAGGAACTACCCCACATGTCTCACAATGAATGAGAGGTATAGGCTCACCCCAATAACGCTGTCGTGAGAAGACCCAGTCACGGAGTTTGTATTTTGTCACCCATTTTCCACATACGGAAAGAGTAATTTCTTTTTTGACCTCGAAGGAATCCTTCCCATCAAATTTTCCGGAGTTAATCAAAACACCTTCATTAACGTAAACATCCTTATTCCCCTTCATTCTTCCAATTAATACTGAATCAACCAATGAGTCCTTCATTAAAGCATCTGCTTCATCAAATGTTACCCAATGAACATTGTGGATTTTCTTTTCTTCTTCAGAAGTTTCAACTTTTGAGGAACTCTTTAATTTGAAGATAATACCTTGTTGAGAATCTATTCTATTCTGCTTCTTGTGTGGAGCATAGAATTTTGCTTGAATCGGCCCACCAATAAACGACACAAAATCAATATCATTAAATCCTGTCTCTTCAACAATTTCTCTTTTTGCAGCTTCAATCACATCTTCATTACCTTCGACACCTCCTGATATAAATGTGTCCCAACCAGCATCAATCCATTTCAAAGCAATGTATTTGTCTTCTGACCAATGCTTTACGACAGCACGAATGACATTCCTGTTTACAATTGGTTCATTTGGACGAAATGCAATCATTCCAGTCAAGGAAGTTTTGCTATGAGAAATTACATGCTTAACTGACAACCCGAACTTCTTTGCAAAAGCAAAATCTCTTTCATCATGAGCTGGCACAGCCATAACTGCACCAGTACCGTAATCAGCAAGGACATAGTCAGCGATCCAAACAGGAACTTCTTCATTATTAGCAGGATTGATAGCTTTGACTCCCTTCAATTCAACACCGGTCTTTTCCCTTCTTGCATCTGTGCGCTCTATTTCAGTTTCGTTTTTAACACGCTCAATATATGCTTCTACATCTGCCTTATTCTCTAATTTAGGCAGCAATTCAGAAACCCGAGGATGTTCAGGGGCAAGAACTACGTAAGTAACACCAAAAAGTGTGTCTGGTCTAGTAGTAAAGACGTTTACGGTAGGAATTATTGCTTTCAGGATTTCAGGTTCTTCAGTTGCACAAAAATGTTCCTTATTAGCTGTTGTTTCAATAAGATTAGCTGAAAGATTTTTTGTTAAAAATTTTAAATAAGCAACTCTATGATCTTCTTGCAAATCAGATAGAATAGCAATTTTGCCTGAAGTAAGCTTTTTGATTAATTCGAAATCGTAGTTCCATTTAAAGGTATTATGATAATTTTTCTTGTAGCCATCAGTACGCATTCCTGGTTCTAATGCTGGTGCAACCAAAACTAATCCACCAATCATTGGTTTCGCTTTCATTAACCCCTTAAGCGCAACAACGCCCCCAAGACTATGACCAATTATGGTGGTGTTTTCATCAAGTACACAATTATCCAAAAAATATTTCACTTGTTCATCCTCCGATGGTGATTTCGTATTAGGTAATTCTGGTACCTGAACCTCATGTCCACGTTTTTCGAGCTCATTTTTCAGCCATGGAATAAATACTTTATTTGGATTACTTGTATATCCATGCAAAATAATAAAACGAGTTTTACGTGTTTTTGAAACTAATTGAAAATTAATCTCCGCCCCCTCTGATTTACCAATCCAATTCCTCTGAGCCTCTTTTATTGAATTTGGCCAATCAAGCAATGTGTTTCCATCAACCTTCTTCGCATCCAAATCAGCCAAAAGTCTTTCAGCATAATCAGTAATCTTCAAGACCCACTGTCTCATTGGTTTCTTCTCTACGAGGGCTCCACAGCGCTCACAACGACCATTTTCAACGTCTTCGTTAGCAAGACCAGTCTTATCAACAGGACACCAGTTTATAGGCTCGTAGGACTCATAAGCGAGACCTTTCTTATACATTTCTAGGAATGCCCATTGTGTCCACTTGTAATATTCCGGATCGGTAGTATTAACCTCACGAGACCAATCATAATCGAGTCCCATAAGTTCCAACTGCTCTTTGAATCTATTCACATTCAACTTAGTTAAATCCATCGGATTCTTCTTCATTTTCAAAGCATAATTCTCTGCAGGTAAACCGAAAGCATCAAAACCCATTGGGTGTAAGACAGACTTACCATGCATACGCTGGAAGCGTGAGACAATGTCAGTCGCTATATATCCTTTTGGATGACCGACATGCAAACCTTCACCTGATGGATATGGAAACATGTCAAGAACATAATATTTCTCTTTTTTAGAGTCCTCCTTTGAGGAATAAATCTTGTCCTTAGCCCACTTCTTCTGCCATTTGGATTCTATCTTGGCTGG
>CAIRAF010000020.1 GCA_903876465.1 uncultured bacterium
CTGTTCTATTATTTTATCTTCAACATCTTCAACATATCGTTGAAAATACTCAGTTTCTTTAATACTTTTTAATGGTATAACAATATCACTATCTTCCTTGATGAAGCCGAGCTCAAATTCTGTATCATCAAACACATCTTCATCCATTCCACACAAATCAGTTACTGACCCAAAGATTCCTACCGCAGAAAATGTAAGCCAATTGAAGAATGCCCTTGCCTCTGCTCTAGCAAAAGGTAAAGCTACGGTCACTCCTGTGTCTATACCTACTTCTGCTTCTACTCCTCCACCTACACCAGCGCCAGCTCTAGTAAATCCACCCCCATCTTCAGATGAGGTACCAGAAGAAGTGCTCAAAAAGATATTGAAGATAGATTAGATATATGAGAGTATTTGATAATGAAAAATAAAATAAAATCGAAGAAGCATGTAAAGGTTTTTGTATCAGGTTGTTATGACATTATTCACGCAGGTCACGTCCAATTTTTTGATGATGCAAAGGCACTCGGAGACCATTTAACTGTTTGTTTCGCCAGTGATGAAGTCTTGTTACTGTCAAAAAAAAGAACATCTGCACTTCCGGAAGATAATAAAAGGATTCTTTTAAAATCATTACGTTCTGTTGATGAGGCATTGTCTAGCTCAGATCTACATTCAGTCTTTGATTTTGAAGGACATGTTAAAAAAATAAAACCTGACATTTTGGCGGTCACAGAGGACGATAAGAATGTAGAGATAAAAAAAGCCTTTTGCGAAAAGTATCATATGAAGCTTGTTGTATTACCAAAGAGAAATAGTGTAACGCCTGCATCAACTACATCTATTCGCTCGAAAATAAAAGAGATTGAATTTGTGCCACTTCGTGTTGATTTTGCTGGTGGTTGGCTTGATGTACCAAAATTTTCAAAGAATGGTACATATATTGTTAATTGTGCCATCTCTCCTTTAGTCTCACTGACTTCGTGGCCATATGAAAAAGGCGCTGGCCTTGGTGGTTCTGCCGCATTTGCTATTTTGCAAGCCAAGCAAGGAGCACGAGCCGAGATCGATATGGGTGTTGGTTGGCAGGACCCTGCAATTATTAATCATACTGGTCTGTGTGTCTGGCGGTCAGGAAAGATGCCGGTGCTTGATACACAACTCAATCCTGATTGGTTAGCTGGTAGAATGCTTATCTACTGGACAGGGAATGATCATAAGTCGGTTGATTATGTCGATAGAAAACGTGATTATACTAAAATAGTTCGTGCAGGTGCTTTAGCTCGAAATGCAGCCCTTGCAAAGGATGTCACCATGCTCGCAAAAGCTGTTTTATTAAGTTATGAAGTTCAGTTAGAAGAAGGTATGAACGAAATTCCACATATCAAAGGTTCTATAGGTAAGAAATATCTTGGCGGTGGACATGGGGGATATGCCTTGTATATGTTCAAAACTGTAAAGCAGCGCGATTTAGCCCTCAAATTAGTCAGAGGTACCTTGAAGATAGAACCATATATTAGGCAGATTGTTTAGATCACAAGATATTAGCTGCCCAAATATGCTAATAATAGTCGAAGATACGCTTTCGCTAAACCAATATAAGACCTTGGGTATTTTGTCTTAAAATTCCAAACAATATCTAGAATTTC
>CAIRAF010000021.1 GCA_903876465.1 uncultured bacterium
ATCCAAATACACCTTCTACCGTACTCTCAAGGTTGGATCAACTGGTGCTGATGTTAAAGCACTACAGCAATTTCTAAATAATCACAGTATCTACGTTGCCACTTCAGGTACTGGTTCATACGGTAACGAAACAACTTATTATGGAAAAGCGACGGCTGCAGCAATATCACGATTCCAAGAGACTAATGCAAGTATGATTCTTACTCCTATTGGACTAACGACTGGCACTGGTAACTTTGGATCAATGACAATGAAGGTGGTGAATGGAATGTAGATAAGAACGGCTATCAATTGAGTAATAATAAAATAAAAACACCCTCATAAGGTGTTTTTATTTCTAACAGAAGCACTAAAAAGCTATTTTTTACCACTCTGGCACCCACATTTGCAGGTACCATCGTCATTTTTATGTTCGTGGCTACATTCAGTGCATACTTTTGGCATTATATTTGTATATTAATGTTAATAAAAGCACCGACCTTTTCTCGATATACGAGCTACGATATGCCGTGGGTGCAAGGGAAGTATTACGCATTTTGCACTTACAGCCTACTTAATTAAATAAATAAAAAAAGCGCGCTGACATATTAGCCAGCGCGCTCGAATTAAATTGAGTGTCACTATTTTTCGTTGTCCTCAATCCGGATCATGTCTGTGTGCCTTATACGAAAGATTCCACAAAGGATACCAAGCGTAGCAAAGTACAGTCCAAGTCCGACCTCACCCTTGCAAGCTAACAACACAAATGCAATCAGTCCTGCGATTAAAGCGATGTAAGCGTCGATAGTGTCTTCGGTTTGACGTCGCTTTTCCTCCTTAGTCATCGGTCTGTATAGTTTCTTTTTTGCCATAACATTTATAGATCAAGGTTTTCAAAGATAGAGATACCAGAGTAAACTGGTAACCAACCAACTTGTTTCATTGGCGGACTCTGCCAAGAACAATGCTCGTACACCTTTTTCCCAATTGGACTTACGTCCTCCAAGGTAGAGGGTGACGATTCGTGACAAGGCAGTAATGTTGCCTGCAATAATTGTCATAGTGGCGATACCGTGACCACTTCCGATATGGAATATGCAGTAGGCCATATACAAGTGAGGAACCACTCGGAATAGACCAACGAGCACACCACGAATAATCGGATCAGACAGATTTCGTTCATTGAATTTTCCCCAGATGACCACAGCAATTGCTGAAGCCATGATGAGGTCAAAGATGAGCGAGTCTTGCCTAGTCCAGGCGCATTTCATGAACGTGATTGTCACCATAGGGATGAGCAACAAGACCCAGTTCACATAGATGATCAATGCCTGTAGAGTCGAACGACTTTTTACCTTACGGTATGAGGCGATAGACATGAACAGGTTGAGACAAATGAAGATGAATGCACAGAGTAGCCAGTTGATGGTCACACCCTGAACATTAGTCAACATCCTGTGCATCTGGGGCACGGCGAAGTAATACGCCATTAGGACTTGGAAAGCGGCAAACACGTCGCTTCCCGTAATACGGAATGATTTCGTGTTCACAATTTTCCTTTCTCTTTGTGGTTTATGAGGTTTAAAAGGTTCTAAATTTTCAGGATTTGCAACAGAAGTGTCGTAAACCTTAAATCATATTATACACCATAAAAGTCATGTCTGTCAATATACTATAAAACCGCCATCATTGGCGGTTTTAATTGTGGACCCGAGAGGAATCGAACCTCCGACCTTTGCTTTGCAAAAGCACTGCTCTACCAACTGAGCTACGGGCCCATCTACTTTGGCCCGCTGCAGTCTACCAAGACAGCTACGGGCCCGTGGCGTACACTTTAACACAATTAAATTAAATTACAAATTACTCTTTCTTAAGAGAAAAACTAAAAGTGCTACCTTTACCCAAACCATCCGAAACAGCCCAAATATTGCCTCCGTGGCGAGCCATGATTTGTTTTGATAGATATAATCCAATACCAACACCTTCTGTATCTGTTAGTCGTGCACTGTGACCACGATAGAACTTTGAGAATAGTTTCGGCAACTCTTCTTTTGCAATACCTATACCAGAATCGCTTACAGATAACGTAGTCTCTTTCTTATTTTGTTTAAGAGATATAGTAAGATTACCAGCAGCAGGAGTATAGTTTATAGCATTCTCAATAAGTGTCTGCATGACAAATTTGATACGTGATTCATCAAAATTGGCATATAAATCTGGGTCTATATTTTTTGTTATGTCTATATTTTTCCTTTTACAGAGCTCTCTATATGATTCGACCATTTCATCAATTTGTTTGGATATACAATGACTAGACATAGTATATTGGTACTCATTATTTTCTGTCTCTGAAATATTCATAAGCAAGCCAGTTAGTTCGACGAGCTTTTCATCAGCTTCTCTGATGTAGTCCAGTTGAATCTTATCTTCTGCAGATAGATTACTATTCGATAGGTTTTCTGATGCCCACTTAATATGAGTGAGAGGTGTTCTGAAGGTATGAGTTACAGTTGTGATAAATTCATATTTGAGAAGATCGCTTTCGCGAATTTTTCGCCATACACTCATGGAGATAGCGATAATTATTACTGAAATCAATAAGGGAATGGCCCATGAAGGGAATGAAGGATTGAGGTCTTGGACAATACGATTAATATAATCAAACAATATGATGAATCCTCCAACTACCAATATACTAACTGTGTATTCAAAAGCTTGTTTAGCTATGATGCGAACATCAAAAAGCTCATACTTTAGTCCAGCATAAATAAATATTGACGCAAAGAAAGCCATAAAGACTCCACCCCAAATTGGATCAACAGGAATATTATAGACTAGAAAGTTTGGTATAAAACCAAGAATCGCAGCAGTAATGATTGCAAAGAAAAAATAAAGATATTTTTTTCGAATCTGAATCTCCGTGCTTTTGTAAAAATATTTTAATAATTCAATAAGCGCATAAGGAAAGCAGATTCCATAAAGAAAGGCCATGCGCGTCCAGTTCAATGCTCCTGGTACATAATAATTTGTGAAATACATTTTTGGTACAGAAGGTAGTAGGAATAAGTCAGGATTTATTGAAAACCAAATAACAAAAAATAAACTGGTTATGTATAAAAAGGCAATCATATAGCGCTTTTCGTGAGCTTTATTGTTATAGGCAAGTATGGTGTGCGTGGTGAATGCTCCAATAAAGAATAGACTCATATTAAACATTAGAACATTTCGAGAAACAGACGGATCGATAATATTTACTCCAAAAACATGCGATACAACAAATATCAAAATAGAGGTCATGGTCAATACCATGAGCGTGTTTGTTGTAGAACTTTTCGTATTAAAAATGATAAAGAGAATGACACTAATACACATGATAGCTGAAATACCAAAGATGATATTGTGCGCCAAAAGATGTATTTCCATATGTATATATAATATCATAATTTAATTCTGAAAAATGATTGCATTGTGTATATAAATAGGCTAATATTCCTCTCCCTTCATATGGATACATTTAAAGAATTATTTTCAGTAATATTTGAATTTGGACGGAAATTCCTACATATTTTTCTATGGGCGCTAACGGGTGTTTTTATTTTGCCATGTGTTTTTGTTGCAAATCACTTCTTTCCAGCATGGGTTAAGTGGGGTGAGGATTTTTAAAAATTAGCAAAATCTGGCACAGACGATTATAATGGTCTTATGGAACCTACCATTTTTATTATTTTTGGCATTACTGGTGACTTGGCTTCGCGTAAGCTTTTACCAGCCCTTCTTGGTCTTTACGTAAAGAAAATGTTACCAAAGCGTTTTGCTGTTATTGGTATTACACGTCGCTCATTTACACGTGAAGAGTTCCGTGAGTCGATTCGTTCACATATGAATATAAAGCAGGGTCAATTCAAAGAGGAGGATGTTAAACATTTCCTTGACCATTTTTCATATGAACAGGGTATGTTTGATGATCAAAAGATGTATGTGAGCTTAGCCGCTTCTATTAAGGCTATTGATGATCGTTGGGGTCAATGTAGCAATAAACTTTTCCATTTATCTGTACCACCGACTCTATACGAAGGTATTTTAACCAATGTGGCACAATCAGAACTCAATAAGCCTTGTGCTGATGGAACTGGCTGGACACGTATTCTCATAGAAAAACCTTTTGGAAACGATACAAATACTGCACAGTCACTTGATAAGCTTTTGGGTAAACTTTTTGATGAAGAGCAGATTTTCCGAATAGATCATTATTTGGCGAAGGAATCTTTACAGAATATTTTGGCCTTTCGTTTTGCAAACAATATGTTTGAACCGCTTTGGCATCGACAGTATATAGACAAGGTGCACATTAAATTATTTGAAAAAGTGACTGTAGAAAACCGTGGACAGTTCTATGATGGTGTCGGCGCACTGAAAGATGTTGGTCAAAATCATATTTTAGCGATGCTGGCACTTATAGCTATGGACGAACCAAAGTCCTTTGAAGTTAATGATATTCGTCGTGAGCGTGCAAAAGCTTTGAGTAAACTTATTCCTATAACTCCACGAACATTTGAGAAGCATATAGTCCGTGGTCAGTATGATGGTTACATATCTGAACTTGGTGTTCGTCCGGAATCAACAACTGAAACATATTTCCGTATTGAGGCTCACGTGAAGTCGCCTCGTTGGAAAGGCGTGCCATTCTATTTGGAAAGTGGTAAAGCCTTTGCAGAAGCTCGTACAGAGATTGATGTTTATTTCAAAAGCACATCATGTAAGCCTGCTAATGCCAAAGCTTTCCATGGTGATGATCCAAAGTGTATTGAGAAGCAAAATGTTTTAACGTTCAGAATTCAGCCAGATGAAGGTATAAAAGTCCGATTCTTTGTGAAGAAGCCTGGTGTCACGCTAATCACTGAACCAAAGGTGCTCAAGTTCCGTTATGCAGACACACTGGCGCATCCAGAGGCTCTTGGAGACTATGAACGTCTTATTCACGATGCTTTCGTCGGCGATCAAACACTTTTCGCTTCTACGGATGAGATTATGGCTTCATGGAAGTTTGTTACGCCTATTCTAGAAAAATGGGGTGATTTACCTATGAAGAAGTATAAGAAAGGTACAGTGGAAATAGAATAGCGAAATTTTGTATATAAATTTGTATAAAAAAAGGTGCTGTGAAGCATCCTTTGTGTTAGGCCGGAATCAAATGAATTTCATTGAGGTCAGCCCATGTGTAAGCGCCATTGTGTTTATTGTCGTCGAAGTAATACGAAAATTGGATTTCGACAGCAATATTGTCTGTGTAGTCAGCGTATGCGTATGAGTCTGGATTCAATTCCTTACGAGATCGAATTGTGCACATGCTTAGATTGAGAGATCGTCTGTTCTGGTTTGTTGATGGTGATATGAACAGAACTTCTTCACCATCGCGTGGCAATTGTTCTTTTTTCATAAGGTGCAAAGATTTTGTGTTTGCTGACAAATTATCATATAATCATTCGTATCACAAATAAAATAATCAACAAATCATATGAATTTTTTCATGAAAGCTATGCTCAAAAAGCAAATGAAAGGTGTGCCCGAAGCAGATATTGATAAGTTTATTGCTATGGTTGAGAAGAATCCAGATTTCTTTAAGCAGGTGGCCGAAGAAGCTCAAGTAAAAATAAAGGCTGGTATGGGCCAACAAGAGGCAGTGATGGCGGTGTTGCAGGATAAGCAGACTGAACTCCAGCAGGTGATGGGGAAGTAAAGGGAATATTGACCAGAAAAGTATAAATAAAAAAGAGCGGTTCCGAAGAACCGCCTGAAATTCAAATTACCTGTCTCAATATTTCTTGCGATGCCTTTTGCGCTCCGCTTCCTTCAAGATTCGAAGAATAAATTCAAAGAATGCTTCGGCGGTCAGTATTGAAGTCATTGTTCCTGCGCTTACTCCAAAGATTAGGATTGCTGTATTAAGATGTTGGGGGGTCAGGTTTGATGCTATGAGGAATGTAATTAATAAAAACCAGCTTACAATATTAACTGTCTTCATAAATATTTATTTTGGTTGAGAACTTGTTTTAATTCCAAAATAACATACAATAGCTCGCATGTCATTATCCATAGGTATCGTTGGCTTACCCAACGTCGGAAAATCAACTCTTTTCAACGCTCTTACAAAAAAGAGTGTTCTTGTTGCTAACTATCCTTTTGCGACGATTGATCCATCTGTGGGCGTTGTGGCGGTGCCAGATGAGCGCCTATATAAGCTTGCGGACTTCTCAAAGACACAAAAG
>CAIRAF010000022.1 GCA_903876465.1 uncultured bacterium
CATCAAAATCCAGTAAACCTGTGAAAAAGCTAACTGGCGCTAATAAAGCTAAGGATTTTGAAGTGCGCGCCAATAAACTCATTGCCAAAGGCAAGAGTCGTGGTTTCGTTACATATGATGAGATTCTAAAGGAATTTCCACAAATTGAAAATGACATCATGTTTTTGGATGAGCTTTATACCAAGTTCACTACAGCTAACGTTGATGTTCTTGAAGGTGGAGGTTTACTTGAAGTTGAGGATTTGAAAGAAAAGGATTCAAAGAAGTCTCACTACTCACGTACTGGATCTGATTCCGGTTACGATTCTATCCAAATGTATTTGAAGGAGATTGGCCAGTATCCTCTCATCAATGCCAGTATGGAAAAAGAATTGGCAAAGCGAATTCAGAATGGTGATGAAGAAGCTAAAAATCTTCTCGCCAAAGCCAACCTTCGTCTCGTCGTCTCTATTGCTAAGAAGTATGTTGGACGTTCTCCAGACCTAACTTTGCTTGATCTTATACAAGAGGGAAATCTTGGTTTGTTCCGCGCAGTTGATAAGTTCGACTGGACCAAAGGATATAAGTTTTCTACTTACGCTACTTGGTGGATTCGTCAGGCCATAACTCGCGCTCTTGCTGATCAGTCACGTACTATCCGTGTGCCAGTTCACATGGTGGAAACTATTGCCAAGTATAAGCAGGTTGTACGCCGTCTAACTCATGACCTGGGTCGTGAACCTCTCCCAGATGAGATTGCTACAGAAATGGGAATGGACACAGATAAGATTTACCAGATTGAGAAGATTGAGCAGGATGTTGTCTCTCTCGAAAATCCAGTTGGTGACGATGATGACGGCAAGTCTACACTCGGTGATTTCATTGCCGATGATAAGATACTTTCTCCTGAACAAGAGTCATCACGCCGTATTCTTCGTGATCAGGTCAATCTCATTTTGAATGATTTGTCAGAGAAGGAACGTAAGATTCTCGAAATGCGTCATGGTTTGAATGACGGTATCACTCACACTCTTGAAGAGGTGGGTAGGGAATTCGGTGTTACTCGTGAGCGTATTCGTCAGATTGAAGCCAAGGCTCATGAGAAGATAAGGCAACACGATCAGTCAAATAGGTTGAAGAATTATTAGGAATATTATATGAGTTACTTCTTTGTAAAAAGTTTTGAAGAAGACTTTTCGACTAAGACATTAGTCAATAAGAAGAAAGTAACTTTTCAGACCCTTGATGATATTTTGAAGACAAATATTATCAAACCAAATACAAAAAGTTTTGGTCAAAAAAGACGTCTAAGTACGACCATTCTTAATAGAAACTATACAAAAACATATCGCCCTCAAGGTATAATATTTCAGACAAACATAAAACCGTCTTATGTTTTGCCTTTTGATTTAGTCTTGCTTTCTGATGCAGAGAAAATCGTGGTTCATTACTATAGGATTAAGAATAATCTGCATTTGTATTATAATCACAAACTTATCGATGGATATGAGGAATTTGTATTTAAAGACATAAATGAAGTAATGAAGAAATTTGATTCTCCAGCATCGGCATGGAGGGCTCTCAATAAATTCAGAATAAAGAATGGTAAGGAAGCTTTACCTAAACCAAAATTTAGATTAGCAGAATATAATGAGGTTGTGTTTTTCAGGTCTGTTAAAATTAAACCTGTCGCATTATTTGGCTATCAAAAACTCGCTTCTGAATTGGCTCATAAATATAATCTGCCACATTTTAGATCAGCAAGGGCTTTTTATAATAAGTTGGAGAAGTGAGTGATTTGTGCCCAAAATAGCCCTAATTCGAGGGTTATTTTTGCACCGTTTTCTTTTACCCTAATTAATTTTTATGTTATCCTTTAGCCATGAATGAATCAACAGAAAAACCAGAAGGAATATATATTCGACCAGAGAAAGATATTACAACAAAGACAGAAGCTGAAGACTATGTAAGGATGTATCTCCAGGAATGTGCTGTCATGCAAAATAATGATTCTGAATACCCTAATATACAAAAGATTCTTGACGAGCTTACTTCTGACAAAATAACTCCGACTGAAGCTGTTGAGCGTGCAAAGGTGATAAGATTTTCAAAGATGGAGAAGATTGGATAAGTTGTTATAAAAAATAGAGCGCCGCAACAGATGCGACGCTCATTGTTTGATCCGGGGATCAATTGTTTTTGATGGCAGGAGCCACGGGAAAATTTTCTTCAACAAACTCGATCGGAATGACACATTGGTTGGCTTTCTTTTGTGCGGTGTGCAGATCCGTTGTGTCTATTCGACCAGGGTTTGCGAATGCATTTTCCGTTAGCGTTTGCCACTCTGCAATACTAATTGAGGTGTTCATAATAAATTTTTCAATCTAACGTTTGGATGAATTGTATCACTTTTTTATATAAAGTCAATAGAGGAGATAGGTAAACTTGACGCTATAATTAGCCCCATGCCTGCCATTACCTCACCAGAATTCGACCTCCAGTACAAACGTCTGAACAAGGCCCAAAAGGAGGCTGTGGACGCTATAGAAGGTCCTGTCATGGTCATTGCTGGCCCTGGTACTGGCAAGACGACTATTCTGACGTTAAGAATTGCGAACATTCTCAAACAAACAGACACTCCAGCCCATGGCATCCTCGCAATTACTTATACTGACGCTGGTGTTAAAGCCATGCGTTCCAAGCTTCATAAAGTTATTGGTAATCGTGCGCATGAAGTGGCAATACACACATTTCATAGTTTTGCAGCGGCGATGATTGCCGAGTATCCTGATCATTTTCTTCACCTTGATGGCTTACGACATATGGCTGATGTTGAGCAGGAGACACTTATAAGAAAAATAATTGAAGCACCACAATTTGCCGATATTCATCCGCTTGGTAAACCAGATGCATATATTTCAGGAATATTGAGTGCCATTGATTCTTCAAAGAGAGAAGCTCATACACCAGAATTTGTTTTGGAACATGCTAAGAAAGAGATTAAGAGAATTGAGAATGACGAAGATTCAATTTCGACTCGTGGCGTATCGAAAGGAAAATTGAAAGCAGACGCTCTGGAGCAAATAGAAAAATGTAAGAGAACAATACTTTTTGCTGAAGTCTATAAGCTTTATGAAGAAAAGAAAAAGGAGGCAAAGCGAATGGATTTTAATGATTTGATTAAAGAATTGCTCGAAGCTTTCAAAAGAGATGAATTATTACTTCGTCTTATTCAAGAGAGATTTCTCTATATCATGGTTGATGAACATCAGGACACCAATGATTCTCAAAATTTGATCATTGCTCATCTGGCTGAATTCTTTAAAACGCCAAATATCTTTATTGTCGGTGATGAGAAACAGGCTATTTATCGTTTTCAAGGAGCTTCAGTTGATAATTTCCTCGCTCTGCAAAAGCATTGGAAAGAGATGAAGGTTATTAAGCTTGATACAAACTATCGTTCACATCAGAATATTCTCGATGCAAGTTTTTCAATGATTGAGAATAACTATGAAGGTGATGAAAATAGTGATTTACGAGTGGAATTGAAGTCGGGTGGTGGCGCATTACGTCCAATCGATATTGTTACTGGTGAAAATGTGTCTGCAATAGAATCTTATTTGGTTAAGGAATTGCAAGAAATTACTAGAGCTGAACCTGCATCAACCGTCGCCATTATCACTCGACGAAATCGCGATCTTGAGCGCATTATTCGTCTACTTGAGTCAAATCACGTACCAGTATCATCTGAAAGAAGTGTTGATATATTTCATCATCCAGTTGGTGCGACATTCTTTGATCTTATTGAATATTTGAATGACTCATCGCAAGTAGATGCACTTGGTAGAACTATCGCAGCTGGACTCTGGGGACTTTCCTTTGACGACTCTATTTTAATTAACAAATTGCTTCGTAGCGGTTTGACAACAGATTTGGAAAAGAAAATTCCTAACTTACTACATCTTCAAAGAAAAATGCTCAATGATGGGGCTGTCGGTTTTATTATAGAAACAGCCGAAATGTCTGGTTTTACTGAACTTATAGCTTATGATCCAGCATATATTCACGTCTGGCGTGGTATAACAGCTTTAGCTGAATCAATTGCGCGTGACGGGCGTATTGATAGTCCACGTGAACTTATAGGGGCTATGCTGGCCTATAGATTGTCTGCTGAATCAAAGACTGTGAAAGTGTCAGTTGGTGCACCGGATCTCGCAATACAGGCATTAACTGCCCATGGTTCGAAGGGTCTTGAATTTGACTATGTTTTCATTCCGTATGCCACAGAAGAAGCTTGGATAGGGCGTGCCAGAGGTGCCTCTTTCGTTTTACCTCAAAAGAAAGTTACAGATCATGACGTTAAAGATACTAGACGCCTTTTCTATGTCGCCCTCACTCGTGCCAAGAAGCATGCTGTTATTTTAGTTGGAAAAGAAGAGTCAGACGGTAAGGAATTAACGCCACTAAGGTTCATTGGAGAATTGAATGAGAAGACGATGAAAGAGATTAACTTAAAGCGTGAGAATATTGGACAGAAGATAAATAGTTCAAATAAAGACACTGGCAATAATGACTATGCTGACAAAATTATTAACCTCACGAAGAAAATCTTACTCGATACTGGCTTATCAGTTACAGCACTGAATAATTTCATAAAATGCCCAAGCCAGTTTATTTACAATAGTATATTGAAATTACCTCAAGCTCCATCACCTTCTTCAGAAAAGGGTACAGCCATGCACGAAGCCATGGACGCTGTGTGGAAAGAAGATATTGAAAAAAGAAAGGCCTTAAGAATAGAAGAAATAATAATAAATTCCGTTGATGAATATTTGAAAACTTCATTTTTATCGAGTTTAGAAAAAGAGGCTGTAAAAAAGGAGTTATTTAATGATGCGCCAATTGTCGCAAAAGCTTTGGAAGCGCATTTCTCAGTTAAAGGACCAGTTTCTACTGAAAGATGGGTTAAGACTGTTTTTAATGGAACACTTGATTCAAGTCCAGTAGCTATTCCGATTCATGGAAAATTGGATGCTATTGTAGAATCTGGTAATGAAGTAAATGTTTTTGATTATAAGACTAAACAAGCCATGTCAGAAGCTGAGATAAAGGGTGAGACAAAGAACTCAACAGGTGATTATTTCCGTCAGCTGACCTTCTATAAACTACTCTTACAAGATGACCCAAAATTTCGTATAAGAAAAATAATTCCAGCCCTTGTCTTTATTTCTCCTGATAAGAAGGATAGATGTCCCACTATAACTTTACCTATCAATGAAACAGATATTGAAGTAGTAAAAAAGCATATCCAGACACTTGTTGATGCTGTGTGGACCGGTTCAATTATAGAAGCGAATTGTGGAGACGAAAAATGCTACTGGTGTGGATTGAAACAAGTGAGATTGGGGAGGTAACTACTGATTAACTCCAGAGTTGAGTAGCGTATCTATTGTCGTCTTTAAAGTGGCATATGATGCTGCTCCAGCCAAAGGTATCCTATTTCCTGATGGAGTAATAATAACGTTATATGGTGTACCAGAAACTCCTGCATTAATACCATCGGTATATTCAGCCTCGACTTTGTCTTTCATTTGTCCACTTCCAAGACAATCACTAAAGCTTTGAGCGTTGAGTCCTATTGTTTTAGCAATATCTGCTAGCTGAGCAGTATCTTCGGCTACACTACGTCCAGTTGCTCCTTGTAGAGGAAAAACATTGTACCACTCCTTTTCAAATGCCCAGAATTTGTCATTACCACCGATAGATGCAGCACACTCAAAAGCTTGCGCTTCATGGCCAGCATTAGGATGAAGTATATTTCCATTTGTGTCTGGCTTATCAAGAGGGAATTGACGATATATCCAAACAACCTGACCGCTTGCACCATAAGTATTCATTATTTGCTCCATAGTTGGGTTGAATATCTTGCAATAAGGACAAGATGGATCTGAGTATTCAACGATCTTGATTGACGCATTTGGGTTACCAAATATGTGATCAGATGAAGTGATTGGAGCCATGGTGACAATAGGTATCTTGGGTGTATTTTGTGTTGTGTTTACTGTAGATCCTGAAGGATGGAAAACATATACAACAGCGATAGCTATGATAGTAGCTGCAATGATTATTGATCCTGGCACTGTTATAAATTGAGAACGGTTTTCCATGGGATTGTTTTATAGATAAATAATATTTGTACGTATTAAAGTATGATAAGTATAACATAGAGATTGAGCGGTTTACTTATCAACAGATTTATATTGTTATAGGGCGATTAGAGAGGTAGAATTAGGCTAGTATAAAGTTTATTCACTTATCTTATTTATCTATTTTTTATGAAAATCACCCGCACATCTCTAATATCAGTCACCAGCCTCCTAGTTGGAGGATTCATCGGTGCTTCAGCCTTGATAGCTCTGGCAGATAGTACATGGACATCAGCACCTAGCTGTTCAACTATGC
>CAIRAF010000023.1 GCA_903876465.1 uncultured bacterium
CATAGTCGGCAAAGGCAAAGATCTTTATGCCAGTGCCGAAGACAGTGATCTCTACGCAGCCATAGATGCTATGCGTGATGAAATTTTGCGTGAACTTAAAGCAAGTAAAGGCAAACAGCTTTCATTCGTACGACGTGGTGGTGCTCAAGTCAAAGCGATGATGAAGGGCATGTGGCCTTGGAAGTAAGAATTAAAATGAAAAATAGAAAATTTTTTAGTCTGTCTATCAAACAACCAATCAATGCAATCTTGTGTATAATTTTTATGTGCGCATGGTGTCTCTGGGTCGTAGTGTATTATTTTGCTCACCAGATAACTGTTGTTGATGCCAGCGTAACTGTTCACAATACTCAATTACATCAAGCTTTGACGCAATAGGTTGTCTACTAATTATTTGATATAACCTCGAATGAAATCATCATAATTCATCTCCTTTTTTCCTTCAGGAATAACTTTTTTGATTATGAGTTTGCCCGAGCTCTTTTCGTCGCTTTCAAATGAAGCTTCGGTTATTTTGACGCGGATTTTTTTACCTTCTTTTTCAATAAAGAAGTAAGCCTGTGGCCATTCATGATAGGCTTGAATTTTTCTGAAGTTTACATAAGGATCTCCATTCAAATCAATAAGTCCATCTTCTTTTTTAATCTTCTTTGTATAGGTCGCGTTGGCGTGTTTTTGATCAATAGCAATTAATTTTCCTTCAATCCAACCCGGCAATATTTCTGCTAAAACATGAGCACCTGTTATAGCCATCATTTCTTCAAATTCTTCATAGGTTGGCCATCGAAGTATTTCAATTTTTTTCTGAGCTACTATTGGCCCGTGATCCATTTCACTATCCAATTTCATAATAGTTACCCCAGTATTCTTCGTATCTTCTAATATGGCTGTTGGAAGTGGTGAAGGTCCACGATATTGAGGCAAAAGTGAAGGGTGAATGTTAAGTGTTTTATATTTAGGTATTTTAATTATTTCATCTGGAATAATTTTTCCATAAGATGCAACAATAAATAGCTCCATTGCATCTTTGTTTGATTCATCCTTTAATTTTTCTATGAAAGTTGAGTCCAATTCAGCTGGATCTAGGACAGGAACATTATGAGAAATAGCCCATTCTTTGACAATGTTAGGTTTTATTTCTAGTTTGCGACCTTGAGGTTTGTCTGGAGTTGTAATTATTAATCTTGGTTTCAAATCAAATTTGAGTAATTCGTCCAAGACTATAACTGAAAGTCGTGAACTACCAAAGAAGGTAAATGAAATTTCTTTTTCTTGATCATTGTTCATTGGTTATTTATTTTTACTTTCCTTGAGCTTGAGCAATTTCCTCATCTGTCATTTCCCAGACCTGGTCAGCTTTATCAATAAATAGTACACCGTTCAAATGGTCTGTTTCGTGCTGAAAGATTTGTGCGAGCAGTCCTGAAGCTCCACGAGTAAACTTGTCACCTTTTTCATTCAAGGCTTTGATGGTTGCTTTGGTTGAGCGTGGAACTGTTCCGTATAACCAGCGAACTGAGAGACAGCCTTCTTCAACAAGTTTTTTCTCTTTTGAAAGTTTGGATATTTTTGGATTAATAAAAATGAGGTCAGAACCATCGCCTTCATAATTTTTATCAGCCTTTTTTAGCACCTCGCCAGAGACAATAAATATTTGATAAGACACACCTATTTGAGGTGCAGCAATAGCAACACCGTCTTTTTGGGTTGCCATAGCAACTTTCATATCAGCAATGATTTTCTTAAATTCTGATGTACCAATCATGCCAAGGTCAACCAATTTGGCCTTTTTACGGAGAATAGGATCCTTTTGCTGGAGTATATTGGGTAAGGATGAGTTTGATTCAGGCATGCGCAAATAGTAGCTATTTTTTGAAGGTTTGGCAATGTTACTTACAATAAACTTTCTGGATCTACTTTCACACTGACATGCGGAGGCAATCCTTGTAGTTTTGAAACAAGTTCCATATCGGGCCAATTTTCTGGAACAACTTTGATTAGTCCGTGAATAATAGAATTACCACGTGAGGCTCCAGTGAATGCTGGAAAAATATCAATTTCATAAGGCTCAATACTCTTTTGAATTTCTGCCATCTCTAGAGAAATTTTATCTTTTTTTCCTTCTATACTGATCTTTATAAGAGTCATAAATGGAGGATAGCCAAATTGTCTGCGTTCATTAATCGTCTCTCTATGAAAATCACTCAAGTTTCCTTTGAGAGCGTATCCAAATACTTTTTCCTCAATACGACGTGTTTGCACAAGGATTGATCGACTAGCTAGTGAACGAAGACGAATAAGTGTGTACATTATTTTCTCTGGAATTCTAAAGTCAGGCAATGCGAATAGGGAATCCAGTGACACTATAGCGCAGTGATCAACTGTCTCGTGAAGATGAAGTGAAGCTATCTCAGTTCCAATAAGAATACTTCCTGGTTTTGATCGGAATTTTTCTAAGGTAGCAGTAATCTGTTTATCGGTCTTGGTTATTTCTGCGTCAATTTTGAACATTTCAATGTCAGGATATTTTGCTTTAATTTCTTGCTCGACACGATCAAGTCCGATACCAAGAGGTGTGAGTCTCCAACCACCACAGTGAATACAGACTTCGTCCGCGCTACGTCGGATGCCACATACATGACACATGAAAAAATTTCGTCCAGTATCTTTGGAAGCATGTAGTACAACTGGTGATTTACAGGAAGTACAAGAGACTATCGTCTCACAATCATTACAGACGGTCATTGTACCTAGTCCCCGTCGCACAGCGTAAATAAATAGATGGCTACTTTCGTCACGATTTTTCTCAATCAATCGTTCAAGTTCTGGTGAAAGAACGTGGAAGGAGTTAGTAGTTAGTAGTTCGGAATTAGAAGCTTGTGATTCCTTTTCTTTGTTTTCTACTAACTTCTGACTTCTAATTCCTGACTCCTGCGCTCTTTCAGGCACCATATTAATAAGTGTATCTTCTGCGGTAGAAATTGAGCGCCATTTGAAAGGTGATCCTTGAGATACTTCATTTTTATCTAGACGATTGAGTGTCTCTGTACGTAAAAGACTATCTGCTAGGTATATGTTTTTTCCAGTTTCAAATTTATTTATTAATTCAAAAGCTTTACGCAAATCCATATATGGAGCTTTTGGTGATATCCAACCACGTCCGTTCTCGCGCTCAATAACTACAGTTGAGATATCAGTACGAGGTAAGAGTGGAAATATGCCTGCTGTAACTATGGCGACAGCATGATCTGTCTTGGCAATCGTTTGCCATGTATCGATAATTTCTTTTTTAGCTAGTTTATTGTGAAGAATAAATATATATCCCTCTATACCTTTCTCAAGAAGTTTAAAAACGTTCTTTGCATCTTCGATGGTTGGTGTATGAAAGACAATAGATTTCTTACGCGCAAATTCTTGGCGAATCAAACTGCGCCATGTGCTTACACGATCATCATCATCACCTTGAACGACATAGACCTCATTTGGTATGACAGCAGAGGCTGAAATAGGAAACATTGAGGTAGTTGAAGAAGAAGTTGGTGCAACTATCTTGTGGGCATTTTCTAGAAGGATATCTGGAATGAGTGCATCAATAATGGCACCGGTATTTGTTGCATAATGTATGGCCAGTGTTCGACAAGCTTGAATGAATGAAGGAGGAAAGAAATTAATGGCTTTTACAGTACCAAGTTTTCGTGTTTCGAATGGTGCGCTTTTGACTTCGGCTTTGACGTCTGCCACAGCTCGAGAATCAGAAACAATAGCACTGATCGTTTTGGAACGCAGTGGGACTGTTACTATGGCACCCACTGGCACATCTGAAGAAGTGAAATATGAAAGGGTTGGAGCCACCTTTTGCCGTGTTAGGGGTATGACGGTAATGAGGTTCATGGGTTATTTATAGTCTATTTGTGGCTATTTGTGAAATGCTTCCAAAACGATTACAATAGTGTCCATGTCTCAACAATCATTCAATATCACTGGCCTCGCAGGAGAAAAAACACTTACTGGTTCTATTTCCATACAAGGCGCCAAGAATTCAGCCCTCAAAGCCATGGCCGCTGCCATCCTTTTTGATGGTCCAGTGACTCTCGAAAATATTCCTGATACTGCTGACGTTGCAACTATGACAGAAGTCTTGACTAAGCTAGGTGCAAAAGTAGAAAAAATTAAAGTTGCTGGTAGCAATTCACAAGAAGTCGTTGAATCTGTTTTGACTATTGATTCGACCTCAATAACTTCCACTGACGTTGATCCAGATCTCGCCGGTGCTATGCGCGCCTCAGTAGTCTTAACGGGTCCGCTCCTAGCTCGCTTTGGTAAAGTCTCATTTCCAACTCCTGGAGGTTGCGTCATCGGAGCTCGTCCAATCGACCTTTTCATTGATGGATACAAAAAAATGGGTGCTCACGTAGATGAAGATAAATGTACTTATCAAATCACCGCACCAAAGAAACTTCATGAGACTGAGATATTTTTTAATAAACAAACTGTTGGTGGCACAGAAACCCTCATGATGGCAGCCGTATTAGGTACTGGTACAACTATTCTCAAGAACTGTGCCATGGAGCCAGAAATAGTGAATGTAGCAGAGTGGCTTAATAATTGCGGAGCTGACATCCGCGGAGTAGGTACACCAACTATGGAAATTACAGGTACAAATGGAAAATTACTTTCAGCAAAGAAGCATCCTTTTGTCACTATTCCAGATCGTATTGAAACAGGCAGTTTCTTATTACTCGGCGCTTTGTGTGCTCGCGATCTCACTATTACTGATTGTGAACCAAAACATATAGAGTCTCTCATTACTTTACTTAAAGATTCTGGAGTACCAATAACAGTCGAGCCAACAACTATTAAAATAGTGAATAATGTTGCACCAAGTTCACTCTTGACTCCTGTAGCTGATGTTCGTACGCATGAATATCCAGGTTTTCCAACAGACTTACAAGCTCCACTCGTGGCATATCTCACTCAAACAAATGGTGAGAGTAAAGTCTTTGAAACTATTTATGAAGGACGTTACAAATATGTAGAAGATTTAAATAAAATTGGTGCTCACATAACTTTCCTCAATCCTCGCGAAATAGTTGTTCATGGTCCAACAGAATTTAAATCATTATCAGAAAAAGATTTGAGTGCAGGAAGTGTTCTTGAGGCGCGCGATATACGTGCAGGCTTCGCTGTTGTCATGGCTGCTCTAGCTGGAAAGGGGCAATTTACTATTACAAATATTCACCTCATAGATCGTGGTTATGAAAAGTTGGAGCAGAGGTTACAAGCACTTGGTGCAAAGATTGAAAGGAAGGCGAACTAGTGGTATAGTCGCTACCTAATGAGTATATTCTCCCCAAAGCTTGGTATTGACCTTGGTACTGCAAATACCCTTGTTTTTGTACCTGGAAAGGGAATTGTCCTGAATGAACCTACTGTTGTCGCTATATCTGAAATTGACAAGAAAGTTTTGGCCGTCGGTGTTGAAGCCAAAGAAATGGTTGGAAGAACTCCGGATACTATCGTGGCTTATCGTCCAATGAAAGATGGTGTCATCGCTGACTATCGAGTTACTGAAGCGATGCTCCGTTACTTTATCGACAAAGCTCTCGGAAAATTTAATTTATTTAAACCTGATGTTATGGTTTCTGTTCCTGCTGGAGTTACTTCTACTGAACGTCGTGCTGTCATCGAAGCAGCTGTTCGTGCTGGCGCTAAGAATGCCTACGTTGTTAAAGAACCAATCCTCGCGGCTATCGGTGCAGGTATTCCTATTCATGAAGCAAAAGGTCATATGGTTGTTGATATTGGTGGTGGTACGACTGATGTGGCTGTCATTTCTCTTGGTGGTATTGTTTCTTCTACTTCAGTTAAATGTGCTGGTAATAAAATAGACGGAGCAATTGCGGATTATGTTAAGAAAACCTTCAACCTCGCTATCGGTGATCATATGGCTGAGAATATTAAAATGAATATCGGTTCAGCTATTCCTCTTGATCAAGAACTTTCTATGCAGGTCAAGGGTCGTGACTTCATCACAGGTCTTCCACGTTCGACAGAAATTAAGACTAATGAAATTGTTAAAGCTATCACTGCTGAACTTCGTGACATGATCAAGGCTATCAAAGATGTGTTGCAAGAAACTCCACCAGAGTTGGCCTCTGACATTATTGATCAGGGAATTACTCTAACTGGTGGTTCATCCTTGTTACGCAATCTTCCTGAACTCGTTTTTCGTCGTACTGGTGTCAAAGCACAGCTTGCTGACGAGCCTTTACTCTGCGTTGTGAAGGGAACTGGTATTGCTTTGGAGCATCTGGATGTCTATAAGAAGGCGATCGTGGCGAAGCGCTAAGTCGATTTGAGCCTATGTTAGAATAGGGCAATGAAATCTCCTGATATATTGAATAATCTTTCTCACCACGCTTATTTATTAGTTGGCGATGAACAGACTCGCGATTCACTCATTTCCACACTTGAAAAAGAACATAAGATAATCTCTCAAGGAAATCCTGACTTTTATATTAGAAATTATGAAACTTTCACTATTGATGATTCAAGAGAGATTAAGGTTCTCCATAATACTAGACCTTTGTTGGATTTAGATAAAAAGAATGCTGGTGCTGGTAAGAAAATTTTTATCTTAACAATGAATGGTATTACTATTGAAGCCCAGAATTCATTACTTAAATTACTTGAAGAACCAGCGGAGTATGCTCACTTCTTTTTAATTATTCCATCAGCTCATTTATTGTTACCAACGGTGAAGTCACGCCTTTCAATTGTTGATGATTTATTTAACGACGCAAAAAAACAGTCTCGTAATACTTTAAAAGAAATCGATCCTGAATTACTCAAAGAAGCGGAGTCGTTCCTAAAAGCTACTCAAACTAAGCGTCTTGATCTTGTAAAAGCATTAACTGACTCAATCTCAAAAGAAAAAAAGACAAAACAAGATGCGATTGATTTCCTAAGTGCAATTGAGTCAATTCTTTATGAGGGAGCAGGCACAAAAGCGAACAACCTAAAGTTAGAAGGTTTGATTAAGAACAAAAAAGGATTGGAGGCAATTGGTTTAGCTCGTAACTATATCCATGATCGTGCGCCATCTGTGAAGATGTTGCTCGAATATGTCGCTTTGAATGTCTAGAAATGTGTAGTTTTTGAACATAAATGCTACAATATGCTCATACTTTTATTCATAATACTTACTCACTAATCATATGGCTTACGACTTTAATCCTTTCAAAAAACAAATAGCTTCGACCGAAGAATGGCTCAAGAAAGAGTTTCAGCAGATTCGCACAGGACAGGCCAATCCTTCCATACTTGATGCTGTCAAAGTTGAGGTTTATGGAGCCCCAATGTCTCTCAAAGAAGTTGCTAGTGTCATGATAGAAGGCGCACGCACACTACGCGTGGCTCCATGGGACAAGGGTCAAATCAAAGATGTTGAAAAAGGAATCAATCTAGCAAATCTCGGTCTTTCAGTTATTGCAGATGACCAGGGATTACGCGTCAATTTTCCTGAACTTACTTCTGAACGTCGTGCAGAAATTATTAAGACAGCCAAAGAAAAACTTGAAGAAGCCAAGAAGCAACTTCGCTCACATCGTGATGTAACTGTTAAGGATCTTGATGCAAAAGAGAAGTCAGGTGCTATGGGTAAAGACGATGTTTTTCGTGGAAAGAAAGATGCACAGAAGCTTGTAGATGATTGTAATAAAAAGATGGAAGGGGAATTCGCCAAAAAAGAGAAAGAGCTTGCGGGATAAAAAGTAAAAGTAATTTGTAAATAGTAAATAGAATGGTCACTGTCATAATTTTCTTAATTGTTCTTGCAATACTCATATTCGTTCACGAATTGGGACATTTTTTGTTTGCCAAGATGTTTGGTATTCGAGTAGATGCTTTCAAGATTGGTTTTGGTCCAAAGATTTTTGCTTGGACACCAAAAGATAAACATGGGAAGAAAGGAGAAACAGAGTACGGTTTGAATCTTATTCCTTTTGGAGGATATGTGAAGATTTTTGGTGAGAATCCAGACGCAGAATCTACTCTCGGAGTTGATCATAAAAGAAGTATGGTTCATAAGAAGAAGTGGCAGCAGATCATTGTTTTGGCTGGAGGAGTACTTTTCAATGCAATTTTCGCTTGGATATTATATTCAGGATTATTCTTCTTTGGGGGAAATGTGCCTATCGATGCTTTTGCTGGTTATTCTCAATATTTTTCTAATCCACATATTATTGTTGTAGATTCGAATAAGGATTCTCCTGCAGAGAAAGCGGGAATCGGGATTGGTGATGTGGAAAGTCATATTTAATATAATTAATAAGGAAATGGATCCCGGGTCCCTGCCTGCCGGTAGGCAAGAAGCCCGGGATGACAAAGAGTGGCGTGGGAATGACAAAAAATTTAAACAAAAAACCACAGGAGTGTGTGGTTTTTTGTATATCTAATTATTTTAAAGTTAGATTTTTAGG
>CAIRAF010000024.1 GCA_903876465.1 uncultured bacterium
ATCTGGAACAAGTCTTTCATTTATACCAGTCAACTATATAGTCTTGGCAATTAATGATTTCTTTATCATTTTCTTACTCAACCTTCCTCTGGTAACCGCGTTCAGCATGGGAGGACTCGCCTCCAAGTGGGTCAATACTGAGAAGTTTGGTGCGAAGGGCATGTGGAAACAGGTTGGTGGATTTGCTGGCAGACAAACCCTTGGCCGTATGGGTGATAGTACACAGAAATATATATCTAAGAATTTCCCAGTGGCATCAAATACACTTGTTGGTAATGCCGTACTAAAGGGAACAGCTGGTTGGGCGGCTAATTCTGGTTTTGGCAGTGGAACTTCTCGAACCGCAACCAATACAGCAGCTAAAGCTCGTGCTACAGCTGCTAGTGCCGGACAGCGCGCAAATCAGAACATGACCAGACTTCAAAACGCCGTGGCCTCTGGAAATTCTCTAAATGTTAAAATGGCTTTGGCGCAATTATCAACAAAAGAGAAGGCCGATCTTGATACGAAGAAATATCTAACAAATGATTTAGTCTTGCAACATCTTGATGAAGGTACTCATAAAGCAATAGATAATCACGCTACATTAACTGATAAAGATAAGAATGACATCGCAAATGCACGCACAACTCTACTTAATACTGCCGTTGCCTCTAGCGATGCAGTTACCGTTCAAAATCTTCTTAAAAATGCGTCGGGAGATACACTCACAAATTTTGCAAATGATCCTGCAAATGCAGCGACGATTATGAATCCTTTGTTTATATCTCATTTAAGAGAGTCTCAGTTGAAGAATATGGACGGTATTGATCCAGGATTGAGAAAAGCTATCGGTGACCAAATATACAACATCGCCACATCTGGACCGACCGGTGGTTCTCATCCAGCCTATGATTTCGTTAGTAAGAATCGTTCAACGTGGGGATAAAATATAAAATTATGAATGAAATACCTGAACAAATAAAAAAAGTTGCACTATCAATTGAGTTTGGAGAAAAAATCAAGGCTGTTGGTGATAGTTTTGGTCTACATGTAGATCAAATAGGTGAACTTGCAGCTGAGATACGCGACATATTATTTGGAATAAAAAAATCAGCAAATTTTACTTCAGATATAGTTGATAGACTTGAAATAAACAAAGACCTGGCAAATGATATTGCTGCGAAAATTAATAGCGAGATATTTAAATCAATTAAATCAGATCTGCAAAATCAAAATAGTAATGGTCAACATGGTGCAATCTCCTCTCTCGAACAAATAGGCAACTTCACCATGGAGCCTGTTCCAGATGCTCAAAACCATGTAATTGAACAGGTTGAACGTCCTGAAGAAGTTATTGATGGCATAGAAAATCCTGTGCCTTCTAAGCCTCAAAGTATGAATATTCCAACAAAACCAGAAGTTCACACTGATCTTCTGGTTGACCATCTCCTATCTGGTCCAGTAGTTGCTGTGGAAAAGAAAACTGAACAAAAAGTGCCCCTTGCACCAAAAGCTCCGGTCCAGCAAGTAAAAAAACAAAATGGTCCAGATTCATACAGGGAACCGATAGAATAGAAGGATAAAGAGGTGTGATATAATAATACACGATGCGCTATCAAGTTCCGCAATTTATTGAAGTTGAGGATAAGATCTTCGGACAACTCACTCTGAAGCAATTCATCTTCATGGCTGGAGGAGCCGGACTTTCATTCATTATATATATAACGTTGAATAACCTTATATTTTCAGCGCTTCCTATTCTCGTCATTATGGCCGTGTCAGGAGCACTAGCCTTTTACAAGATAAACAATCGTCCATTTATCAATGTAATAGAATCTGCATTTAAATATTATTTTGCCAATAAACTTTATATTTGGAAAAAGGAAGATAGACCAAGACCGAAGGATACTATGGATGCCGTTCAAGACGCAAAGAAATACGCTTCAGTCATGGTTCCCAAGATAGCAGATAGTAAATTGAAAGATTTGGCATGGAGTTTGGATATAAAAGAAAGTATCTATTCAAATAAAAGACAAAAATAATGGCTACCAAAGCATCCACAACTCAAGACTTCATCCCAATTCAGGAAATTCGCGACGGTGTCGTTATTCTTCGAAACGGGGGAATGCGATCTGTGGTTCTTGCCACATCTTTGAACTTTGCTTTGAAATCAGCTGACGAACAAGGGGCTATTCTTGCCGAATTTCAAAATTTTCTCAACTCGCTAGACTTTTCAATACAAATATTTGCTCAATCAAAAAAGCTTGATATAAGGCCGTATATCGCACTTCTTGAAGACCGTTATAAGGAACAAACTACTGATCTAATGAAGATACAGGTGCGAGAATATATTGAATTCGTCAAATCATTCGTTGAAAGTACCAACATCATGTCAAAGAGTTTCTTTGTGGTAGTGCCATACGATCCACCTATCATGAGTGCTAGTAAAAATCCAATGAGTGGCATGTTACCTGGTGGAAAAAAGAGTGATGTACAAAAGACTGCTTCAAGTGACGCACGTTTTGCTGAGTACAGAAGCCAACTTGAGCAGCGTGTCGCGGTTGTTGAGCAGGGACTTGTTCGTTGTGGCATACGCGCAGCAGAACTAGGCACAGAAGAAGTGGTAGAATTGTTCTACAAGATCTTCAATCCAGGAGAAACAGAAAAACCAATACAAATAACATGAGTATTTTTGATATATTTAAAAAGAAAGAAGCTTCACCAATAGTCTCCATCTTGCCAGAGGAGATCTATCAGGCTGGAGTCCTTGAACTCAAGGATGTCATTGCTCCTTCAGCCCTAAAAGTTTCACCAAAAGAACTCAATCTCGGTGAAAAAGTTGGTCGCACACTTTTCGTCATATCATATCCACGTTTTCTAGATGAGAGTTGGTTTGCACCTATCATTAACCTCGATAAAGTCTTTGATATTTCAATATTTATTCATCCTGTTGATACAGCTAAAATTCTTCGTCATTTCCAAAAGAAGGTGGCTGAAGTTCAGAGTCAGATTTCACGCAGGGAAGACAAGGGTTTGGTGCGTGACCCAGCTCTAGATACAGCTTACCAAGACCTCGAACAACTCCGTGATCAACTAATGCAGGCCCAGGAGCACCTCTTTGATGTCGGTGTCTATATTACTATTTTCGCTGATTCAGAAAATGAACTTGATAAACTCGAATCAGAAATCAAATCCATCCTCGAATCAAAGCTTATTTACGTAAAACCTGCTCTTTTTCAACAAGAACAAGGTTTTAAGAGTGTCATTCCTATAGCTGATGATCAGCTCAATGTTCATTCAAAGCTCAATTCATCACCACTTTCCAGTCTATTTCCATTCGTTTCATTCGACCTTACTTCAAATAAGGGAATTTTGTATGGTATCAATCGCCACAACTCATCACTTGTTCTCTTTGACCGTTATTCTCTAGAAAACTATAACTCTGTAACATTTGCTACTGCTGGTGCCGGAAAATCTTACACAACAAAGCTCGAGATTCTTCGAACTCTCATGTTTGATGTTGATGTTATTGTCATTGACCCTGAAAAAGAATACGAGTACATGGCGGAAGCCACCGGTGGTAAATATTTCAATATTTCTCTCAATTCAGAGCACCATATCAATCCATTCGATCTTCCAATAGCGCGTGAAGATGAGTCTGGTGCTGATATTCTACGATCAAACATCATCAACCTCGTTGGTCTTTTCAGAATAATGCTTGGCGGTCTCTCTCAAGAAGAAGACGCTATCATCGATCGTGCTATCACTGAGACTTATGCTTTGAAAGATATTACTGCTGATTCAAATTTTAGAGATGTCGAACCTCCTCTTCTTTCAGACTTTGAACTCGTCTTAGCTGGTATGGAAGGAGCTGATTCACTCGTACAAAGACTTTCGAAGTATACAAAGGGAACATGGTCCGGTTTTATCAATCATCCTTCAAATGTTGATATAAACAAAAAATTTGTCGTCTTTTCATTGCGTGACATGGAAGATGAACTCAAACCTGTTGCTATGTATCTAGTTACACACTATATATGGAATGCTATTCGTAAAGAATTGAAGAAGCGCCTACTCGTTATTGATGAGGCTTGGTGGATGATGAAATCAGAAGATACGGCTTCATTCCTATTCGGTTTGGCAAAGCGTGGACGTAAATATTTCCTCGGTCTTTCAACTATTACTCAAGACGTGGATGACTTCTTGAATTCGCCTTATGGTATGCCGATAGTATCGAACTCGTCCATCCAAATGCTCTTGAAACAATCTCCGACAGTTATTGACCATATTCAGAAAGTCTTTAATCTCACCGATGAAGAAAAATATCTTCTTCTTGAATCAGATGTTGGTGAAGGTATATTCTTCGTAGGCTTAAAACACGTTGCAATCAAGATTGTCGGCTCATATACAGAAGACCAGATAATTACGACCAATCCTCAACAAGTATTGAATATAAAAGAATCAAAGAGGCAGTTGGAGCAAGCTGGGGTATAGAAATGATATAATAATTATATGAATGAAGAGACTAAGTATCGCTTGGGAAATGGTAGCGTAGCTATATTTTTGGCAGCCGCCGGTTTTTCCGATGCTCTAACGTTTATACCGGCTGTGGGCGACATCGTCGATCCAATATTTTGGGCATGTGCCGTCGCATATCTTTGGCATAAAGGGCTGGGTATAGTAAATGGAAAGAGAATAGCAGTAGAAGCTATATCTTTTATTGCTGAACTGATCCCTGGAGTACAAGAATTTCCTACAATATTTATAGCAGCAGTTGCTATTGTGGTTATGTCGAGAACTGAGGATAAAATTGGTATCAAAATTCCTGGAAAGGGAGGTGTTGGAGGAAATCCTGCTAGACCCCACCTCAATCATAATGGTGTTCGCTTGCCACCTGAAAATATAAACTTAAATGATGCTCAGGAACTTAACAAAGATGGAGTTCGCAGAGTGACAAAAGCTAAAATATAGTCCGGTTGGGCGTGAATAAGTACATCGCAAATATTTTGTAATATTGATACAATATAGGCAATGAAATTTTTCTCTTTTGTAATTTTCAATCTAGGATTTGGCGTTCTACTCACTTCTTTCTTCTTGCTTCCTACATCAATATCACACGCTCAAAGTCTCCCTGTAGACCTTCGAACAGTCAACCTGACTGCATCATCAGAAAATCCTTCTCCAGGACAAACACTAACAATAACAGCCGCTAGTTATAGTTTTGATATAAATGCTTCTACCATTATATGGACCGTAAATGGCAAACAAGTACAAAAGGGTATTGGTGTGACCACTCTAAACGTGGTAGCTCCTGCACTTGGTAAAAAAACAGCCGTAACAGTAACTGCTGTAACTACTGATGGTAGTCGTTTTACCAATACCTTAGATCTTGGTTCGGGATCGATAGATATGATTATTGAGACAGACGGTTATACGCCACCTTTTTTCAAAGGTAAAATTCCTTTTGTATTTCAAAATAATGTGACGGTTATCGCTGTTCCACATCTCGTAAACTCTGCAGGAAAGGAATATGATCCAACCACACTACTTTATCAGTGGAAGAAAGATAATGGTATTGTCCTTCAAGACCAATCTGGTTATGGTAAACAGGCCATAACATTAAAAGGGGAGCTAGTGCCACGACCATATTATTTGATAGTCACAGCAAGTACTCGTGATGGGGCTGCTCAAGCACAAAGTATTATTCAAATTGCACCAACTTCACCTTCAATTAATTTTTATCTGGATGATTCTCTTTATGGACCTTTGCTAAATAGAGCTATAACTGGTCCACTTCACATAGGTAGTCAAAAAGAAACATCTGCTTTTGCATCTCTATTCGGCTTTAATTTTTCAAATACAATCGCAAATGATCTGACATTAGATTGGATGATAAACGGTATAGAACACCCTGAACTGGCTTCAAACAAATCAATCGTTCTACGAGCCCCTGATGGTGTTTCAGGAAATTCACACTTGGAACTTGGTGTAAGAGGTATTAACAATATCCTTCAAGAGGCTGACAATAATTTCAATGTAACTTTTGATGCAACAAGCAATTCATCAAATACTACTGTTCCAATAAACCTTTAATATGAAAACAAATTTCAAAAAACACATACTAAACGTCATGCTCTTACTGGTTCTTTTAATGGTAATTTCACCAGTAATATCAGAGGCAGCATCTATTCTTACCACTTCACCAACAACATATACGCCACTGGCACCTCTTCCTGACCTGACTTCATCCAATCTACAGCTACAAACAAGTGTTGATTTCAAATCATACGTCACATATGCCTTCAATCTATTGATAGCCCTTGGAGCTGTTGCTGCTGTCTTTATGATTACTTGGGGTGGATTTGAATATATGACAACAGACGCAGTGCAAGGGAAGTCTGAGGGTTTGGCAAAAATTCAAAACGCTATTTATGGACTTCTTCTAATACTTTCATCGTATTTAATATTGAGAACAATTGACCCAAGATTCGTAAATATTCCATCAACATTAGTAACACCGCTCAATCTACATTCAACAAATACATTAAACGATTGGCTATCTAGACTAAGCAGTGAGGTTGGTGCGTATAATCTAGACCAGTCAAAAGCACGTGATCAATTACAAGCTGCTTATGCACAACAAGCTCAGCTTCAAACACAATCTGACCAACTCGCGGCTAAAGTTGCGCAATTGGCAGGAGTGGACGTAAGCCAAGTCGATAGTGCGTGCGCCAACAACAGTTTCAATCCCCTTGGAAACACTGTTGCAGCAGGTCAAACCAGTACTTTGGATCAAGCTTGTACAGATTATTATAATAGTCTCAATCAACAACAAAATTTTCAGAGTAGTACGACACTTTTCACAGTAGAAAAAATGATAGATGGTAATGTGGCCGCCTGCGGAACCACAGGAAGCTTAAGTAGTGCAATTACATCTACTAATAACGGTAATTGTTACACCAATAATGATGCAGCCATAGCTGCAGTCGTAGCAAAGTATCGTAGCCAGATAAGTCCAGGTGACTTAACCACGTTACAAAATTATGGAAATGCGGCCCAGACAACATTAAACATGAACAGTTGGTTCAATTCATATGATCAAACCCTCACCACATATAACTACACGTACCATGGAGCGAGTCAGGGTGTTCTAGCTGGAGTATTAACTAGAGTTGGCTCTGCAATAGTGAATCCTGGTGGTGCATCTGCAGCTTATGCAAATGCTCAATTGCAACAAACAAAGGCACTAGCTGGCATAGAAAGTAATCTCAAAAACGCAAAAAACACAGTCACCGATGCGACAATGTATCAAAATCTTGTTACTCAAGGAAATACACTAAAAGCAGAAATAAGCGCAGCTCCACCACAAGCTCCATAAAAATATGCCACGCAAAACATCAACACTTATAATAATTGCACTCATTATTCTGGTACTACTTGCCTTTGGTCTTTTCTGGTACTTCTTTATGTATTCAAAAAATTCATCGACTGGTACTACGAACAATCCTACTTCCGGATTTTCACCTTTCGGACAGACTGGTGGGCATCAACAGGGAACAAGTGGTTCAAATACAAACAACCCAAACACAACATATCCAACAGAGGTAGTCATACCGGCACTTAGACAACTCTCAGCAACTCCTATAGGTGGTTATGGTGCTTCTACGACTGCTAGTACAACGATAGTTCGTTGGATTGATCGTGGTAGAGGAAACATACTTGAAGCTCATGAAGACTCTCTCACCATAAACACTCTTTCAAATACACTTTTACCGAAAACATATGAGAGTGTTTGGAATAAGAGCATTTCTTCATTTATAGGCTCGATTCTTGGTGATGACAATGAAACTATCTCTGCTATTTTTGCGACCATATTACCTCAATCAACAAGCACCACTTCTGTAACACCGTATGAACTTCGAGGTAAAAATCTTCCAGCTGGCATAGTTTCTTACGCCACTTCACCAAAAAAGGATAAAATTTTTATGTTTGCAATTCAAAACGGACTTGGTATTGGTTATACAGCTCCATTCAACGGTGGTACAGCTACACAAATATTTGCTACTCCTATAACGCAAGTAAATGTTGACTGGCCTGAAGAAAATACTATAACAATTACAACCAAAGGTTCAGCTAATTCAAATGGCTATCTATACTTTATTAGTCCAAAAACAGGTGTCTGGAAACAAATCCTTGGCCCGTTGGCTGGACTTTCAGCCACGGTTAGTCATGATGCTAAATTTGCTCTTATATCAACAGCAGGGACAGGGGACAGTGTAGCAACCTTCATATATTCTATAGCCTCATCAACGGTTAATGACGCAGTAATTGAGACCTTGGCTGACAAATGTACATGGGGTAATTTCTATAAAAACGTCGTGTACTGTGCTGTACCATTCCAAGCAGTGACTGGTGTATATCCGGATGATTGGTATAAAGGAACCCTCTCTACTGTAGACAAAATTTGGCAAGTTAATGCCGCTACAGGTGAAGTTCATCTCATTTCATCGGTCTTTAGTGAAGCAAAAAAGAGCATTGACGCTTTCAACCTAGGCCTAGACGACAAAGACAATTATCTATTCTTCATGAATAAGAATGATCTATCGTTCTGGTCACTCGATTTGGTTACTAGTAAATAAATAGATTATTTAAATCAAAAAACTATTTGGTTTATTCTAAATGCTTTTTTCTTATGTAAAGTTCTTGACCAAGAGTAAATAGGGAGCTGATTGACCAATAAATAGCGATGATTGATGCGGCTTGTGGATATTTAACTGGAATAAGCCAGTATGTTGAGGCGAAAGCAATGATTGGCAAAAAATACTTCATCTGACTATTCATAGAGTTCGACATAGATGAAGCAAAATCATTTACCGCTGGGGCTTTGCCTCCATTTTTTGCAATCTGGGCTCTATATTGGCGTGAAGCAAGAGAATAATGCATCTGAAAATACTGAATGACAGCAGTAATCAATGAAAGAACAATGTTTGGTTTGGTTAGGTCCAATCCAAGTAAAAATGGCTTTATTACTGGCGCATGTACGAAACTATAAAGTAAGGTCGGATCTATCGTGGGAATAATTCTGTAAAAAACAGAGATGAGAGCTAACAAAATAGGAAGTTGAATGATGAGTAGAAGTACGCCAGAAAAAGGCTTGATTCCTTTTGATTTATAGAGTTCCATAACCTTAAGTCCTTGCTTCTGACGATCATTGGCATATTCGGCTTTGATTTTATTTGCTTCTGGTTCAACCTCCTTCATACGTACCTGTGTCAAAAGAGCGTTTTTTGAAAGTGGAAAAATAATAAGTCTGACAATGATAGTAAAGAGAATGACTGCAATACCCACATCAATCCAGGGTAAAAGATCCATGAGGCCAACAAGGCCATTGTATAAAGGTTTAAATATAAATGTATTGTACATAAGGCTAACTATACACTAATTTTCGCCTTTGAGAAAAGGTTTTTTAGGTCAGGCGTTATATTTTTGAAATTTGCTTTGATAGTTTCTGACTTAGCAAATATAATGATTGAAATACCAGGAATAATACTGCTAGCCAAAGGTGATACTGCTTCATATATTTGTCTTCGCAACTTATTACGCAACGCTGCTGTAGAAGCAACTTTCTTTGGTGCGACAGCTGCAATTCCTCCGAACTCCTGACTTCTAACTCCTTCCTTCTTGTTTTCAAGCACCCGCACAACAAAAAGGGGAGAAGTGTAGATCTTCCCCTTTTCCATGACTTCCATAAACTGTTTTGTGGAGAGCCTATGAATGCTTTTAAGCATATAGATAGTTAACTACTTGCTAACCGTAAGCTTTGCACGTCCTTTTGCACGACGCTTTGCAAGAACCTTACGTCCTGTAGGAGATTTCATGCGTACACGAAAACCATGAGTCTTTGCGCGCTTGCGTTTGTTTGGTTGATACGTAAATGACATAGGACACAACTATAATAGAAAACTGAAAATTTCGCAAGCTAGTGGCAAACTTGTTGTGCGAAATGCAAAAAATCTGTGTCTTAATTTTTTGTCCACAACATATCAACAGTTTTTTTGACTCTCCACAAGTTTGCAGAATTATAAACAAGTATATAATGCTTGCTATGAACGACTACTCTCAAATATGGCAAACTGCACTTATAGAGATAAAGGGTATCGTATCACCAGCAAATTATTCTACTTGGTTATCTACAACTAAGATCATCCGTGAAAATGAGGGTATCATTTATCTTGGTGTTCCAAACGAATTTACAAGAGAGTGGCTTTCAAAGAAATGTCACAACTCTATATTGAAGATTCTTCGCCAAATTAACACCAATGTTAGGGCTCTCGACTATGTCATCATCAAAGACGCAGAACGTAAGGATTCTGGGCAAAAAAAGACTATTTCTTCTCCAACGATAGCTATGCCGTTGCAGGATTTCTATATAAACAAAGACGATAATCTCAATCCACGCTACACTTTTGATAACTTCGTTATAGGTCCATTCAACGAGTTGGCTCATGCGGCGTCCCAAACGGTCATAAAAAACCCTGGCCAGACATATAACCCCCTCTTTGTGTATGGTTCTCCAGGAAGAGGAAAGACCCACCTCATTC
>CAIRAF010000025.1 GCA_903876465.1 uncultured bacterium
CACTCGTTGCGCGTATTGAAAGTTCAAGCGATCAGAGTCATTTCGTGGCTATGGTTGCCGATCAAGCCAAGATTCCAATAGATTCTGTTTGGCAAGATGTACGCGTGGTAGCAAAGAGATTGAAAGAGCAAGAAGCTACTGCAACACCATTAACCGGCAAGAGTGCAATTCCTAAAGCACGTACTTCGAGTGAAATGCCGCGTCGTGTTGATTTAATTGAAAGACGATTGTTTGGTCTATTATTCTTAATGGAAAAAGAAAAGCTGAATGATCAGGTGACGAAAATTAAGGAACAAGTAAAAAAGATGGCTGGTGACAGTTATGACACACGAGTTAAATTAGCCAATGAAAATAAAAATGATCTTATGTTTGAAGCTGAATCGTTCTTTGGTACTGATGCAAAAAATTGGGAGAAACCAATGAAGGAACTTTTGAGTAATTTTGAAGAAGACATTTTGAGTGATGAGATAATAGTAACCATGCACGAACTCAAATTAGCGGAAAAAGCAGGGAATCAAGAAAAAGTGATGGAATTGGCTAAGAAGTGTCAGGTATTGTCTATAAGGAAGGCGGAGTTAAATAAGAGGTAATATAATCACATGGAAAAATTCCCCAAAGATGAAAATATCATTGAAGGTGAAGGGTTTACTGTCAGAGACAGTAGAGGTTCAATTCCTGTAAGTTTTGCGGAAGTTGAATTTAAGCCGGGTGAATCTACAGAAACAGCACATTTAGAGAAAGAGAGACGAATGAATAATTGGTCTAAGAGAGAAAATGAATCAGCAGGAAAAGTAAATGATCTTACTGACGCGGAACATACAGAAGATCAATTACGTGCCATGCTCAAAATTCGTAATCCATATTTTGAAATTTTTAAAATCAAATCTGATGGTACATTTAATAAAAAAGAGCGAGTCGACGGTAGTCCAATGTATTTAGCATTTGTTAATAACCCTACTGATTTATATTCAATCGCAGAAGAGATCGAGAAAGAGCATCCTGATTATCACTTTAGCTTTGAGACTGATCCAGGGGGTAAATGGATGAAATATACAGTTTCAAAAGACTAAATTTGTTAGTACCTTGCCCTCTTTTTCTTAATATGCTACTTTATAGCGACCTATGAAGAAAGAAATCCACCCAGAAAACTACAGACCAGTCATTTTTGCCGATAACTCAAGCGGTGCTAAATTTCTTATTTCTTCAACTATTGTTACAAAAGAGACAGCAAAGTGGACAGACGGCAAGGATTATCCTGTATTCCACGTTGAAATCTCAAGTGCTTCACATCCTTTCTATACTAACCAAGACAAGACTATCGACACAGCTGGTCGCGTTGAGAAATTCAAGAATCGTCAGGCAAAAGCTTCTAAGAAATAACTTACATCCACGTATTGCACGAGTCCCGCTATGGCGGTATTCATGCAATACGTGGATTTTGTTTTGTACTATAATACACTCACATGTCTATAAACCTCGATACATATAAAGCTAATCCAAAGACTGCCTTCATGGCAGGCCTTTATGAAAAACTCCTCAAAGATGAGGTGGAGACTAAGGCTATGGCTGAAAAAGATCCTACTATGAAAGAGCTTGTAGAAGCAGATCTGGCTTCTATTGAAGAACAAAAGACTTCAATCATCAAAGAAATGGACGAAATTATTAAAAATAGTTTTGTTGAAGAAGAAAAGCCAAAGGAAATCATCATGGAATTCCGTGCTGGTGCCGGTGGTGATGAAGCGGCTCTATTCGTCGCTGAACTTGTCGATATGTATAAGAGATATGCCGAAGCACGTGGTTGGAAAGCGATCCTCATGGAAAAGTCAGAGAACAGTCTTGGTGGTTTCAAAGATGCTTCACTTCAAGTAAAGGGAACTGGTGTATATGAAGACCTTCGCTGGGAAACTGGTGTTCATCGTGTTCAGCGTGTGCCAGAAACAGAAAAGATGGGTCGCATTCACACTTCAACTATTACGGTTGCTATTATGCCACTTCGCAAAAAGACAAAAGTTGTTCTCAATCCGGCCGATTTGGAAATGGAATTTTCACGTGCTGGTGGTAAAGGTGGTCAGAACGTCAATAAAGTTGAATCAGCGGTTCGTTTGGTCCACAAGCCAACTGGCCTCGAGGTTCGTTCAACTGCAGAACGTAGTCAGGGTGCCAATCGCGAATTGGCTCTTCAGATTTTGACCGCAAAGG
>CAIRAF010000026.1 GCA_903876465.1 uncultured bacterium
TCCTACTATGAAAGAGCTTGTAGAAGCAGATCTGGCTTCTATTGAAGAACAAAAGACTTCAATCATCAAAGAAATGGACGAAATTATTAAAAATAGTTTCGTAGAAGAAGAAAAGCCAAAGGAAATCATAATGGAATTCCGTGCTGGCGCCGGTGGGGATGAAGCGGCTCTATTCGTAGCTGAGCTCGTCGATATGTATAAGAGATATGCCGAAGCACGTGGTTGGAAAGCGATTCTTATGGAAAAATCCGAGAATAGTCTTGGTGGCTTCAAAGATGCTTCTCTTCAGGTAAAGGGAACTGGTGTATATGAAGATCTTCGTTGGGAAACTGGTGTTCATCGTGTTCAGCGCGTGCCAGAAACAGAAAAGATGGGACGCATTCACACTTCAACTATTACGGTTGCTATCATGCCACTTCGCAAAAAGACAAAAGTCGTACTCAATCCTGCGGACTTGGAAATGGAATTTTCACGTGCTGGTGGTAAAGGTGGTCAGAACGTCAATAAAGTCGAATCAGCGGTTCGTCTGGTCCACAAGCCAACCGGCCTCGAGGTTCGTTCAACTGCAGAACGTAGTCAGGGTGCCAATCGCGAATTGGCTCTTCAGATTTTGACCGCAAAGGTTGAAGCTCTTCAAGAAGAACAAGAGGCCAAGAAATTTGCTAGTGATCGTAAGGGTCAAATTGGTACCGGTGACCGTTCAGAGAAGATTCGTACTTATAATTATCCTCAAGATCGCATTACCGATCACCGTATAAAGCAGTCATGGCACAATATTCCAGTTATTTTGGAGGGTCGTATTCAACCTATTATTGATGCTCTTCATGAGTTTGAAAAGACAGGTAAAACTGGTGGGGAAGATGATGGGGAATAATTTAGTTTTATTTAAAAAATCTTCACAAGAGGAGCCTGTGAAGATTTTTATAAAGACTAGTTATTTCGGATTTACCATTTCGGTTTAATCTGCTTTCGCGAAACGTCGCCGAGCTAGCCGAGCGCTAATTAATGGTTCGGCAAAAAGCACCTGTTTCTCAGAATCAAGTTCTTGGTCCAGAACATGATCAGGAAGCGTCAACAGCAGTGCGGTAGCAAAATCACCAATAGCAGACAGCTCTGCACAGTCTGCCTCTGCTTTAAATGCTGCACCCTGCCAAGCACCGCGTGGAGCTCTCAATAAAGCACTTATTGCGACAGCTTCTGCATCTTTCGATGACTCTGTCGCCCCAGAGCATTCAGTCAGTATTTCTCTTAATGTCATTTTGGTCCTTATTTGGATTTGTGAAGCTGGCGGTCCAGCATGTTCAGTTCAAAAATACCTTAACTTGTTTATAGTGTTTAGTCAATAAATTTATAGGGTACATATAGGCTCCAACTGCCCAATATAATTGACTTATTTCTAACCTCCTGCTAAGCTACCTTTCACCTATGTCAGCAAATAACTCAACTATTGATGGAATGTTCAGCGCTGGTGCGCACTTTGGACTTGGTCGTTCACGACGCAATCCAACAGTGACGCCTTTTATTTTTGGTACAAAAAACCGTACAGATATCTTTGACCTTGAAAAGACCTCAAAAATGCTCGAAGACGCAAAGGCTTTTGTCAAAAATCTCGGTAAAGAAGGTAAGACTATTCTTTTCGTTGGTGGTAAGAAAGAGGCTTCAGCTCTCGTAAAGACAGTAGCTATGACTCTCAATATGCCATACGTTGAAGGTCGTTGGATCGGTGGTACACTTACTAACTTCACAAACATTCGTAAGCGTATTGAACGTTACGAAAAGCTCACTTCTGATCGTGAGAAAGGTGAATTAGCAAAATATACAAAGCGCGAGCGTATGCTTATTGATCGTGAGATTGCTAAACTCGAGCGCATGTTCTTGGGAATTGTTTCTTTAAAGAAAATGCCTGATTTACTTTTCCTTGTTGATCCTCGTAAAGAACAAAATGCTATCGCAGAAGCCGGTCATGCAAAGATTCCTGTTATGGCTCTTGCAAGTTCAGATTGTAATATCTCTGAAGTTAAATATCCTATTGTCGGTAATGATGCTGCAAAGGCAAGTATTCAGTTTTTCTTGAGTGAAATAGCTGGTGCATATCAAGCTGGCAAAAAGGAGGTTAAATAAGGTAAAATAGAGGGACGAATCAGTACTCGTATTCGTATTATTCTTTTATTATTTTTGATTAATCTAATATTTTAAATACTCACATGCCTACTACTATCACCACAGAACAAGTCAAAGAACTCCGTGACCTTACAGGAATTTCTGTCATGCAATGCAAAAAGGCCTTGGAAGAGGCTGGTGGTGATAAAGATAAGGCCATGGTCATTCTCCGCAAGAAAAGTGGAGAACTTGCAGCCAAGAAAGGCGACCGTACCTTTGGAGCAGGTGTTATACAGGCCTATATTCACGCCAATGGCTCTGTAGGAGCTATGGTGGAGCTTAACTGCGAGACAGATTTCGTTTCCAATAACGAGGAGTTTAAGACCTTGGCACGCGATATTGCTATGCATGTTACAGCTACAAATCCAAAGTTCTTGAAGAAAGATGATATTACAGAAGCTGATAGTAAAGCCGCAAAAGAAGTGTTTATGAATGAAGTAAAGGATAAGCCTGCAGCTATGCAAGAGAAGATTCTCGCTGGTAAGCTTGAGACATACTTTGCAGAAATGGTTTTGCTCAATCAGCCCTTCATAAAGAATCCAGAAGTTACAATTCAAGGTTTAGTAGATGCAGCTATGCAAAAGTTCGGTGAAAAGGTTGCAGTTGGACGTTTCAAGCGTTTTAAGATTCTCGAGGCTTAGCATTAGGTGCGTAAGCACCAACTATGTATACACTCATTACAATCTTCTATGTATCTCTTCTTGGAATCATTGCCATGATTCTTTTCAAGCGTAATGAAGTTAAAACAAATAAACCATCAATACCATCTCGGCTTGGCAGAGGAAGTGATCATATTTTTCAGAAATTTTTTGGAGCAATAAGCAAAGTTATTTCATATATCAATAAGCATACGTTTATTGCTGTAGCCCAGTGGCTAACATTCCATGTTCTTGTACGCGTCAGAAAGGTCTACGTAGAGATAAAACATCGTGCTCTGGAGAATCCTCACGGAAAGAGAATGATGGATGCTATACGTGGTCGTGGAGAGATTAAGGACCACGGAGCTTCTTTCTATCTCAGAAAGATTGCAGAAAAGAAGTAAATAAGCTAATCTATTGAAGTTGAATTCTGGTCGAAATACGCTCAAAAGCTTTTATTGCTTACGCAAAAAAGTCTTTTGACCCGAATTTCGCTAGGAACGAAATTCGCCGCCTTAGCTCAGTTGGTAGAGCAACTCTTTTGTAAAGAGAAGGTCCTCAGTTCAAGTCTGAGAGGCGGCTCCAAATTTTCGAATTTTGATTTAACAAAATTCAGGCGTGGTTAAGTGCTTACTTATGTGTACTTGTAGCCGTAGTCGTTGTACTTACTAGTGTAGGTGCAATAATCTGAATATCCTCTATTGAGTGAAAGCCACTATACGTCTTTCCGTTTATAACTAATCCTGGAAGCGGTTGGCCAATTTTATATATGTGAGCCAGAGTCTGTATAGCCGATACTTTCAAATCGTAGTCAAAAGAATAAACGCGGATATTACCAGGATAATGTTGGCGAATATAAGTCAAAACATCTCCTTGTTTATCACAATCAGGACAATTTGCTTTGTAGAAATAGAGAACAATAACAGGTTTATTTTTGCACTGAGTAGCAGAATTTATCAAGATATAATCTTTTATTTCTAGGAGGGAATAGTATTGTTTGAGGGTTATAACATCCGCATCCTGCCATCGTCCTACAGATTCTAGATACGAAAGACGGTCGGACATGTCACCAAGTTCTTTACTGAGTTCAGAGCCAAATAGATCATCGCAAGCAGCGGATTTAAGTAGATTGAATTGAGTTTCAGATGAAAGAATAGAAAGTGATATCGAGTCCTGCATATTTTTGACCTCATCAACGCGCATATTGTCTATCCAAGCACTTACGCCTATAGCGGTTATAAATATTGCTGCAGTGATTACGAATGTAAACAGATATTTTTTCCAGTCTTTTTTCATATTATTATATTTTAATTAACGCCAGACAGCTTGGCGACTTCTAGCGAGATTTGAAAGCGATTTTACTATCCAAAATGGTGCCAATATTGAATAAAGTGATATATAACAGGCTATATCAAATAATCTCGGCTTATTTCCTCTAGAGAGTTTAGATCCTATAAGAATTATTGCTCCGATAATAGTAAAGGAGATAATACTTCCAAATACTATAGGAGATGTACCAACAAAGAACCAACTAAAATGCGGGGTTGACCATTCGAATGCACGCACCCCTAGTGCACCCCAATAAACAGACCATATATGTATTGTGTGTAGGAAGTTGTATATGAAAAGTCCTACAACATATAAAATGCCGACAGTTAGAATTAAAATAACTGGTAGAACAAACGTACCTATATGTCCGTAGGTGTTATTCATAAGCATGAATCTGTAATCAACAATATTTTTTAATGTACCTGAATTCCATCGGACACGTTGTCTGTATAGTTTTTTAATAGTATTTGGAGATGATGTATATACTACGGCATCATGGGCGCTGGCGATTTTCATTCCTCTTGATTGCATGCGCATAGCCATTTCCATGTCCTCGGTATTATGAGCTTTTCTATAATAGCCAATATTCTCAAATATACTCTTTCTGAAGATTGAGAATGGTCCAGGTGTGACATATAAGGCGTTTATTTCGGCCAAGACACTACGAAAGAATATACCTACGATATATTCCACCTTTTGCATCTTTTGTATGGCATTTTGTGGCTTATAAATATGTAGTGATGGCACCGCTGCCATGATTGAGGGGTTATCAAATCGTCTGATTATCCTCCTCAATGCGTCTGGTTCTACATAAGAATCTGCGTCGAGACAGCCGACAAACTCGCTTGTAGATTTTTGAATCCCTAAATTGAGTGCCGTGTGTTTACCCCCATTCTCTTTATGAATAATATCTATCTGTGGGTGATTGCTGAATTTTTCCAAAGCAAGCGCTGTTCCGTCAGTCGATCCGTCATTAATCACAGTTATATGAAGTTTATCCGAAGGGTAGTCAAGTTTGAGTAGAGAATCTATTGTCTTAACTGCTGTAAATTGTTCATTAAAACAAGGAACCATAATAGTCACAGTTGGTAAAATTTCACTTACAGAACGAATTTCCGGCAAAACACTAGTACTCTTTTCGTGTAGAGACTTTCTGTGCTCAATATAAGTTATGAGCATGAATATTTCGAAATATAGGGAAATAAAAAGAATCCCTAATGTAAGGACTTCTTGAGTAGAATACATGGGCAACAGTATGCCATAAAACCCTATAAATATCCAGATTTATTGATGAGATGCTTTAATTTTATTTTGGTGTTACTATATCCAGCTATGAGACAAAATATCGTAATAAAGGACCCTGCTGAAGAGAAGTTGTTGGCCGATATGATGAGTAAAACTGACTTCAAAAGTTTGCGTATTCAACGTCTTTTAGCTTTACCAGATCTTACTAAGAAACCAAATTCTCCAGTTAAGATCTTATTTGATCAAATTCTTGGACTCTCAAGATTTAAAGATTTTGATATAGTTGATTTTCCCAAAATAGTAACTGTTGAATACGATTTCGATCTCCTAAATACCCCCAAAGATCATCCAAGCAGAAAGGAGACTGATACTTATTATATTGATGATTCTCACGTACTTCGAACACAAATGACTGCTTTCTGGTCATTCTATTTGAAAAATCCTGAAGTATTGAAAAGGTTAGAGACTGAGGGCGAGATAAAAGCTCTGTCTCCTGGACTTGTTTACAGAAAAGATGAGATTGATAGGCATCATTTTCCAGCTTTCCATCAGATTGACGGTTTACTTATTTGTAAAAAATCAAAAAAGGTTATTACTCAAAATGATTTGAAGGATGTTCAAGCTGACCTGGCAAAGGGAATTTTCGGTGATGACATAGAATATAAATTCCTTGATGATGATTTTCCTTACACAGTTCAAAGTCTAGAAATGGATATTATGTTCAATGGAAAGTGGCTTGAAGTGAACGGTGCAGGGCTCGTCAATCCTATAGTTTTGAAAAATTTTGGTTTAGATCCAGAGGTTTATAATGGTTGGGCTTTTGGTTTCGGTGATCGTCTCGCTATGATAAAAATGGGTATTCCAGACATTCGAGTTCTCTGGTCTGATGATCCTCGTATAACTAGCCAGTTTAAGGATATAAATAGTAAATTCAAGGATGTCAGTAAATATCCATCGTCTTTGCGTGATATCTCGTTCATCATAGATAAAAATATTAGTTTAAATAATTATTACGAAATTGTTCGTGAATGTGCTGGAAATTTGATTGAAGAAGTTAAATTACTTGATACTTATTCAAACGCTGAAAAATTTGGAGCAGATAAGGTTAGTTACACATTCCGTATAATTTATCGATCCTTCGAGAAAACTCTCACCAATGAAGAGGTAAATGCTATTCAAGATAAAATAATTGAAAAGACTAAGTCAGAATTGAAGGCTGTGGTTAGATAGTAAATAATAGTTATCCCCATATAATTAGCCACTTTTAGGCTATTTTTATGCGTGCATTTGATAGGGTAATTTGGTATAATTACTCTTACAAAAACATATTATTTTACTGTATATAATTATCAACTATGTCTGAAAAAACTAAGGAAACAAAGGCTAAAAAAGGCGCTTCGGGTGAACACTATGACGCGTCTTCCATTCAGGTCCTAGAGGGCCTAGAACCTGTTCGTAAGCGTCCTGGTATGTATATTGGTACAACTGGTCCAGATGGTCTCCATCACCTCATTACAGAAATTTTTGACAACTCCCGCGATGAAGCCATGGGCGGTTTTGCCAATGATATCGAAATTACATTTCTTCCAAACAATCGCATTCGTGTAGCTGACAACGGCCGTGGTATTCCTGTTGATATTCACAAACAGACAAAAATATCTGCTTTGGAAATGGCGTTTACGATGTTGCATGCCGGTGGAAAGTTCGGTGGTGAAGATAGTGGATATAAAGTTTCTGGTGGTCTCCACGGTGTGGGTGCGTCTGTGGTGAATGCGCTTTCTACGTATGCCAAAGTTCTTGTTCATAAGAATGATGGTTCAGTCAAAGATGGTATTTATATACAAGAATATAAAATTGGTAAGGCATTGGCCAAAGTAAAAATGGTTGCTCCAACCAAGCTTCATGGAACGATTGTTACTTTTGAACCAGATCCAACTATTTTTAAAGAAGGAATTATTTTTGATTTCAATCGTATCGTCGGGCATATGCGTCAACAGGCATATCTAGTTCGTGGTCTCCGTATTTCTGTCATCGATGCGCGTGAGCAAATTCCAACATTTGCATCTGACAATGAACTTTTCTATGTTCGTGATACTGGCGTAGATGCACCATCGTTTACATTTTATTTTGAAGGTGGACTTGTGTCACTTGTTCGATTCACCAATCAACTTTTGAAGCCGATTCACAAAAATATTTTCTACGTAGAAAAGAAAGTTGAAGGTGTTGAATCAGTAGAGGTAGCACTTCAGTATTCAGATGATGTTTCTGCTCACATACTTGCTTTTGCAAACAATATTCACACTCCAGAAGGTGGCACACATGTTACTGGATTTAAGACTGCGCTCACTCGTACACTTAACACTTATGCAAAGAACAATGGTGGAGGTAAGGGTGAAGAAACATTTACTGGTGATGATATTCTCGAAGGTCTAACTGCAGTTATTTCTGTAAAACTTCGTGAGATTCAGTTCGAAGGTCAGACCAAGGCTAAGCTTGGTAGTATGGAAGCTCAAGGTGCTGTGGCTACAGTTTTTGGTGAAGCATTCGCTGCTTTCCTCGAGGAAAATCCTGACGACGCACGTGCCATAGTAAACAAGGTTATTCTAGCCATGAAGGCGCGTAAAGCTGCTAAGGCGGCCAAAGATAGTGTTCTTCGTAAAGGTGCACTTGAGGGTATGACATTGCCAGGAAAACTTGCTGACTGTCAGTCAAGTGATCCTGTAGAGTCAGAACTCTTTATTGTGGAGGGTGATTCTGCTGGAGGTACAGCTAAGCAGGGCCGTGATCGTCGCACTCAGGCTATATTGCCACTCCGCGGAAAGATTTTGAATATCGAACGTGCTCGTCTCGATCGTATGCTTGGTTCTGAACAAATCAAGAATCTTGTCTTGGCTTTCGGTACGGCCATCGGTGACACATTTGATATTAGTAAACTTCGTTATCATAAGATAATTTTAGCAACCGATGCCGACGTTGACGGTGCTCATATCCGCACACTTATTTTGACGCTTCTGTATCGTTATTTCCGACCACTTGTTGATGGTGGACACGTTTATATTGCTCAACCACCTTTGTATAAAGTTAAAAAAGGAAAGGAACTCCATTATTTCTACGACGATGCTGCAAAGGTAAAATTCCTTGGAAAAGATTTTGATGAAGCTGAACTTCTAGGTGAACATGGTGATGAACCTGATGCAGAATTGGAAGAAGATAAGGATAGATTACTTGAAGCGGCAGATGCAGAAAAGACTGAAGCAAAAGCAGGTAAAACTGCAAAGGAGGCTCCAGTTTCAAAGCAAGCAAAGATTTCAATCCAACGTTATAAGGGTCTTGGTGAAATGAACCATGACGAGCTTTGGGAAACAACCATGGATCCAAATCGTCGTATATTGAAGCAAGTTGCCGTGGAAGATGCTGCAGAAGCAGATAAAGTTTTTGATATGTTGATGGGTGATGATGTGCCAGCCCGCAAATCATTTATCCAGTCGAATGCCAAGATGGCGAATCTGGATATTTAAAGTAATATTTAATTTGTTAATAAATAAAATTTAAACAGTAAAAATCCCCGGAAGGGGATTTTTTATTAAGCCATCTTCACTTTCAATTTTGATTGTTTCTTCATATCTAACTTAGGTAATTTTAATATGAGTAAACCATGCTTCTCTACAGCATCTGCTTCATCAACATCGATCTCTTCTGGTAATTGGATAGTACGTGAGAATGAACCCCAGTAAAGTTCACGAGCAAAGTAATCTTCTTCACGTGCAATTTTCTCCTCTTCACGATGCCCACGGATAGTTACAGCATCACGAGTAATAGAGATATCGAGATCTTCGGGACGGACGCCGGCAATCATGCTTTTTACTATGATCATGTCAGCGGTCTGATATACATCCACAGTGAGTTCACCGTCAGTTTCTGATTCTTCTTCAGTCCAAACACTTGGCACGACAGAATTAGCGGCAGCAGACTTTTTACTTGGTCTGGTTTCAGTAGTTTCATCCATTCGGACGGTACCAGTCAAGCGTTCAAAAAATGATCGAGTGTCTTTTGCCATATGTGTGATTGTTAAATAAATAATTTAATATATTATGCTAGTGGTTTCGGGTGTACAGCCTTAACTTCTTCAAAGAGGATGATCAAAATAACCACCGCTCCCCAAATCCAGCCAAACGCCTTTAACGTATCGATTGAACTTGCGTTAATTATAGACAAATTGAAGGTAGCATGCAATGCAATAGCTCCAGTTAGTCCTAACAAAACGGCCAGTGTTTTTGAAAACCATCCTCTATAGAATACATATCCAATCATAAAGCCAATAAATGATGAAGAAACGACATGGACGAGGGTTGCGCCAATAAAGCGCATATTAGTCGTTATTAGTGCTTGAGCAACACTGCCATTTGAAAGTGGACCTAGTATAAAAAGCGTATTTTCAATTGCAGCAAAACCTAGAGCAACACTGGCGCAATAGATCATAGCGTCCACAGGATCCTCGTTTGCTCTTGATGAAAAGATTATAACTGCAGCAACCATGAACTTAATAATTTCTTCAACAGCAGCCCAGAGGGTGTATCGAGTAGTAGGGTCAATAACACTTTCGGCTATTAATTTTTCTGCAAATATGGCCAAGATGACAGCAATTGTTCCACCGATGAAACAACCGACTATGATAGCGCGATGTTTTTTGTGAGCAGAGTCCTCATGTGTGAAGAAGGCCAGCCATAAAAGTGAAGGCAGTATTCCTGCGACAATAGCGTATAAAAAGGGCATGTACTAATTGTAACATAGGACATTATATTGAGTAATTTGATAACTTTTACTCAGTTATTTTCTTTGTACCGTTTGCCCTAATCTCCTTTGCAGTGATAAGTAAGTTATTCTGATTTTCGTTGTTCATTGCAACCACTAGAGCAATCATGAGAGCGTTGTCGCCTGAAACTTGTGGTGAAGGCAATAAAACTGGAATGTCGTATTTTTCTCCAATTTTTGTAAATCTTTCTCGCAAGACATGGTTGGCACTGACTCCACCACCAATTATTACGGCCTGTGCACCTATATCCTCGATCGCTTGAGATAATTTAAATTCCAAAACTTCTGTAACTGACTGTTCAAATTCATGAGCTAAGCCCTTTTTAAAGTTTTCGTCAAAAGTATTATTTTTTTGTGCTTCTTGTACTGCATAAAGCACGGCGGTCTTAAGTCCAGAAAATGAAAAGTTGAGATCTTTACTGTTGATCATTGGTCTAGGTAACTTGATTGGCGATATTATCTTTTGTTCCCATGCCTCATGAGCAAGTTTGGAAATGTATGGACCACCAGGATACGGTAAACCTAGAAGGCGGGCAACTTTGTCGAATGCTTCACCGACAGCATCGTCCCGAGTTTGACCCAAGAGTGAGTATTTAAAATTTTCTTCAATCTTAATCAATTCAGTATGACCACCACTGATAAGCAATGCGACAGCAGGTAGCGGCAATTCTTTTAATTGTTGCCAAGCTCCATACGGTTTGTCGTTTGTTAATAATGATCCGACGACGTGACCTTCCATGTGATTAACTGGTATGACCGGAATATTCCATAGTTCACCAAGTATTCGTGCAAAAGTAATACCAACCCAGAGTGCAGGTTCAAGTCCGGGTCCCTCTGTGACCGCTATTTTGTCAATTTGCGGGATATTTTCAAGGAAATGAGCGTGAGTGAGTGATTCTATTAAATCACCGTTTTGTTCTGCATATTGTTTTTTAATTGATTCTAAAGTTTCTGAAAATGAATCATGTTTCTTGTTTGAAACAGGGAGGTCCTTGAGAATTTTGTCCAAAAGTGGAACAAGATTTTTACTGTGTTCACGTTTGGCGAGCGTAGGGAAGACACCTCCATAAGCACTATGAAGTTCCGCTTGAGAGTGAACCAGGGATTGAATTATTCTGTACTCGAGACGCTTACCTTCGTGTCCAGAAATTTCTCGCGTCTCAATGAGGGCGAGAGCTGTCTCATCGCAGGATGTTTCGATTCCGAGGATTATCATTTGTGCGCGATACAGGATTCGAACCTGTGACCTACCCCACGTCAAGGGGTCGCTCTACCAACTGAGCTAACCGCGCGAATTTTGCACTTCGAAATTCGGATCGAAAGCTTTTTATCACGAAAGTGATAAAAAGTTTCGACCAGAATCACCTAAGTAAAATACCAGAAATTGTCACAAAAATCCAGTCTGGGTAGGCTATATTTCCTGATCAGTAAATAATTGAACATCTTTTAATTCTCGCCAGATTCTGCAAGGACTTTCGTTTAAAGTTCCGTCATTTGATAATAATTTAGTCAGAGCATTTTTCTTTGAATTGCCACTGGCAAAAATGACAACATGATTTATTTTTCTAATAAACGGTAGTGTAATTGTTATTCTCAAATTATATTGATTTTTATTCTTAGCATCATAAGCTACAGCCCACAAACTACTGTCATCGAAGGTTTTTTCAAATAATTCATTATCTTCAGGATAGGGCATGATTCCAGTTGTATGTGCATCTGGTCCAATGCCAGCACTAGCAATGATGATACCAGTTGGATTATTTTTGATCCATTTTTTCAGCGATTCATCAAATCGTGTACCCAATTCATTCATCAATTCACCAACTCCAGGTTTGCTATCAATAACTGAAGCACCGTTTTTAGTTACAGCTTTGTAAAATGAAGTCTTCTCTATTTGAGCCAAATTATTTACTGCGGGATCAGTCGAGTATCTTTCATCAGAAACTGCGACAGTACTTTTTTCATTGAAATTTGATGTATCAATGAGATTGAGTAATGCGAGAGATGAACCACCAGACATGAGGAATAAGAATGGATTATTTGAGGCATTTTTGAAATGAGCATTTAGTGCTTTTGCGGCCTCATTTGTTAGCAAATCTGAATTAAATATATGCGTAATCATTCTTCTATTATAGCTCAAATAATGCTACACTCGTCTCTACGATGAAACCTCAGTCAATACAGCATTCTGGGCCTCAAAAAGGCACTCAAAAGCCATCAAATAGCATAACAGGACGTATATCAACCACTCGTAAAGGAGCTGGCTATATTGATGATCCAGATCCACGCAAAGACTCAATATATATAGAAGAAAATACCCTCAATACTGCTATGAATGGTGACTTGGTTGAAGTTAAAGTAAGTCAGAAAAACATTCGTGGAGTTAAGACTCCGGTCGGCCAAATAATTAAAATTGTTGAACGAGCCAAAGATACTTTCGTTGGAATTGTCACAATTGTTAATAACGAGTATATTGTCATACCTGATGATAAGAAAGCGTATTTTTATTTTATGCTTGTAGGTGAAAATTTAAAAAATCTCAAGAAAGATGACAAGGTATACATTAAATTCCTCTCTTGGACTGACTCAAAAGATAAGCCAAAAGCAACTCTCTTAAAGGTTCTTGGTAAAAAAGGTGTGAATAATGTTGAGATGGAATCTATTGTTCTTGAAAAAGGCTTTGAAGTTGGTTTTCCAAAGGCGGTTGAGAAAGAGGCAGAATCTATCGAAAAGAATGAAAGAGTAATCAGTGCTGAAGAAATAAAGAAGCGCCGTGATATTCGTGGCACACAAACTTTCACCATCGACCCTTTTGACGCCAAAGACTTTGATGATGCTATTTCTTTTAAAAAATTAGAAGGGGGTCCAAATGCTGGAAAATATGAAATTGGCGTTCACATTGCCGACGTGTCTCATTATGTTCGTGAAGGAGGCGCTCTTGATAAAGAGGCTGTAAAGCGTGGTTGTTCTATCTATCTTGTTGACCGAACTATACCAATGCTTCCAGAAGTGCTTTCAAATGATGTTTGTAGTTTGAATCCGCAAGAGGACAAACTTTCATTTTCAGCAATGTTTATTATTGATGATAAGGGCCACATCCATGAACGTTGGTTTGGTAGAACCGTTATGAACTCAACACATCGTTTTACCTATGAGACAGCTCAAGCTGTTATCGACGGTGAACCAACTAAAGTTGAAAAATATTCAAAAGGAATTCAGACAACTGCTTCAGCTGAAAAAGGTATGCAATATCGTGATCCGCTTTTAACCTTAAACAGGCTCGCTAAAATTCTCCAAAAAGAGAAGTTTTCAAAAGGTGCTATAGAATTTGATACACAGGAAATAAAATTTAGGCTTGATCCAAATGGAAAACCAATAGGAGTTTACGCATATGAAAGACTCGATACGCATAAGCTTGTTGAGGAATTTATGTTGCTTGCTAACCGTGAAGTAGCAAAATATGTTTTTGATCAAATTAAGAAAAAAGGGAAGCGCGACACCGGTGCTATTTATAGAATTCACGATGCGCCTGACAAAGATAAGATAAAGAGTCTCGCATTATTCGTTAAAGCTCTTGGTTTTGATTTGCGTGCGGACAAAGACGGAGTTGTTACAGCTCACAATCTTAATGATCTTCTTGACCAAATTGAAGGTAAA
>CAIRAF010000027.1 GCA_903876465.1 uncultured bacterium
CGGACTTGTCTCGCTCCAGGGCGGCCACCTGCGCAGGGGTGCGTGTGTGAGAGAGAGAGGGAGAGAGAGAGAGGGGGGGGGGGAGAAGGGGAGAAGGGGAGAAGGGGTTAAGGGAATAAGGAGAGAATGGGAGAAGGGGAGAAAGATAGAAAGGGAGAAAGGGCGAAAGGGAGAAGGAGAGAAGGAGAGAAGGGGGGAATTGGAAGGGGAGGATGGGAGAAGGGGAGAAGGAAAGAAGAAGGAGAAGGGGAGGAGGGGAAAAGGGAAGAAGTAGATGAAAAGGGTAGAATCAATCTCTCAATCAAACAGGCCGATCCAAATCGATTTACAAAGAAAGAGGAAACGCCACGTCCTCCAAGACCTGAATTTAAGAAAAGATATTAGGCTATGTTACAATTAGCTGACCATGCCCGAAGATAATTCATCAAAATTACCTACGACTCCTCTTCAAGCCGCCCTTGCTCCACAAAAGGATTTTACTATTGAACCAAAAGTTTCAGATCAGATTCCACCTGCACCACAGGCGCCCGCGAATCAAAATCAACATCCTCACACAACAGAAACTCCCCAAAAAGCTATTCGCACTTACGAAAGTGACGTAGCTGATGTTCTAGCACACAAAAATATCTCTACGACTAATATCGCTATGGCTGAAAAAAAGAGAGAGACTGGGGAAAATCGTATTGGTAATAAGGACGTAATAACTGAAGAAAACAAAAAGGAAGAAGGTAATCATGCCCTAAAAAAAATACTTATCGCTCTTGCTAGTCTTTTGCTTATCGGCGGAGGAATAGGAGCAGGATATTACTTCTATACTATTAGTCCTCTATACGTAACGTCTACACCTCAACCACAAGTTGTAGCCCCAGTTTCTATAGTGCCAGCTGATCAACAAGTAACTCTTTCAGTAGATACTTTATCTCCACTTGAAATAATAAAACTAGTCCGTACAGAAATAGCAAAACCACAACCAAATAACACTATAAAAGAAATAATCCTAACTCAAAGTAAAAATGGCCAGAAATTCAGAGTTACTTCTTCTGATATGATTCAAGCCTTGGACATTACAGCACCCGACATACTTACTCGTTCATTATCAAATGATTGGATGTTCGGAGTATACGCGGACAACCAAGGTATCAAAACCGGCTTCGTAATTACGAATGTTACTTATTTTCAGAACGCTTTTACTGGCATGCTTCAGTGGGAATCTTATATGGCGGATGATTTGAAGCAATATTTATATGAAAATACACCAGCAGACATCAGTTTAGGTGCATCGGCCCAATCCAATTATGCTACAACGAGCTCGAGCACAGTGACCTCATCTTCTTCAATAACTTATCAAAACAACCCAACATACAGCGTAATTAATGGATCATTTGCCGATAAAATCATACAAAACAGTGATGTTCGTGAATTTATCACAAATAACGGAGTACTCTTCCTATATTCATTCATCAATAACAATAAACTCATACTTACAGGCTCAGAATCGACTCTTTCAGAGATTCTGAAGCGCCTTGAACAAAAGGCTTTTGTGCGCTAATATACACCTACTATGAATAAACGTGACACAGAAAAATTCAAAAAGAAACTCGTAGCGGAATGTGCTGGTCTTGAGACAGAGTTAAACGCTATTGGTCAAAAAGATCCTAGTGCTCCTGGTGGTTGGGATGTCTCAACAAGTGATATTAAGGTTGATTCTGCTGATGAAAATGAAGTTGCTGACAAATTTGAAGAATTAGAAGAAAATGCAGGTATTGCAAGCAAATTGGAAGGACAACTCAATGAAGTCAAAGCTGCCTTGGACCGCATAGAAAAGGGTACTTACGGTATCTGTGAGACTTGTGGAAAAGCTATTGAAATAGAAAGACTTGAAGCAAATCCAAGTGCTCGTAATTCTATCAAACACAAACACTAAGATATTTAGTGTTTCTTGAACAATTTTTTATAATTTATTCACCTCCTTCAACTAGAATGGCTGGATGAATATTGCAAAAACATATACTGCTCATATTTTGGGCCTGGATATGGAGAAAATAACTGTGGAAGTAGACATATCCAATGGTCTTCACTCATTTTCTATCGTCGGTTTAGGCGATCGATCTGTAGAAGAAGCCAAGGATAGGATTGGCGCGGCAATAAAAAATACTGGTTACGTATCTCCAAAGCAGAAAAATCAAAAGGTTGTCATATCTCTTGCTCCTGCCCACGTTCGCAAAGAAGGCTCTGCCTTTGATCTGGCTATGGCAGTAGCTTATCTATCTGGTTCAGGCGATATAGAGATCGATTGTGATAACACGCTGTTTCTCGGGGAGCTTTCCTTAGATGGAAATGTCGGAAAGGTGTATGGTTTGCTTCCAATCCTTATCCAAGCACCAGTGCATGGTTTTACAACTGTATTTATTCCAAAAGAAAATGCGGAAGAAGCTTCACTGGCTCGAGACGTTATTATTTATGCAGTTTCTTCTCTAAGAGAAGTTCTAGAGCACATATGCCGAGTTACACCACTAAAACCCCTCAAGCCTCGTGAACTTATATCACCAATCGAACAAAACTATACAAATGATTTTTCACTCGTCCGTGGAAATGAAAGTGCCAAACGTGCTTTGGAAATCGCCATAGCAGGATGCCACAATATTATTTTATATGGGCCTCCTGGGACAGGAAAGACCATGCTTGCTCAAAGCCTTACTTCTATTATGCCACCACTTGATTATGATCAAGCAATCGAAGTTACATGTATCTATTCTGTGGCTCATACACTACAAAAAGAGTTGGTCTCGACTCCTCCTTTTCGAGCACCGCACCATACTGCTTCACCCATTTCTATTATCGGTGGTGGTGCACATCTACATCCAGGAGAAATCACTCTGGCTCACAGGGGCATACTATTTCTTGATGAATTTCCAGAATTTGATAGAGAAATTATAGAAGCCTTAAGACAGCCCCTTGAAGACAAAATTATTACTGTTTCTAGAGCCAAAGGATCTATCACATTTCCAGCCCAAACAATCCTTGTTGCATCCATGAATCCATGTCGATGTGGTAAAGGCAAGGAAAATGGTTGTGCCTGCTCACCGAAAAATATTGAGCTGTATAGACGTAAAATATCGACAGCGATACTAGACCGCATAGATATATGGATAAACGTTAATAAAATAGACTATCACAAATTGGGCACAGATAAATCAGAAGGTGAATCATCAAAAAATATCAAACAGAGAGTTATAGAAGCCCGTAAAATACAAAGGGATAGGTTCAGTAAAATAGACCTTAGTAAACAAAAATATTTCAATAGCGAAATGAGTGCAGATGATATTAAGAATCACGCATTTCTAGAAGAGGAAGCACGAAAAGTTTTGACAGGAGCAGCAGAAAAGATGGGGCTATCTGGAAGAGCATTCCACAGAATTATCAAAGTAGCGCGTACGATAGCTGATCTAGATCATTCAAAAAATATTATTAAAAAGCACATTCTCGAGGCATTGCAGTATCGCCAGAAAATGTAGCTAAACAAATATAATTATAAATTTGGATTCCAAAAGAGATTTTGGGCTCCACGAATCTCAAAGTGAATATGGGGTCCAGTTGTGTGTCCTGTCATACCAATGTATCCAATATTCTGACCCTGTACTACATGTTGTCCAGGTATAACAACGGTTTTCGATAACATGTGGGCATACAATGTTTGTGTTCCATTAGTATGTGATATAACAACAAAGTTTCCGTAGCCACCATTCCAACCACCATTGATACGAGCAATGATGACAGTACCTTCGGCTGCAGCCACGATAGGTGTGCCGACCGGAGCAGCAAGATCAACGGCGTTATGTCCATGCAATTTCTGACTGATATGACCGCCTTGTATAGGTCTCAAGAAATAACAACCTGCAGTAGCATAGTTACAACTTGGATAGGCTGGCCAACTTTTTATATTATCGAGCAATGGTTCTTCGGTTGAGAATGATTTTGAATTAGTTGGAGAAGGGATAGGGCCTATATCGCTTGTAGAAATTTCAGCCGATGGAATAATGATGGTTTGTCCAATAGTTAGAGAAGAAGTTAGGGTAATATCGTTATAATCAAGGATATCTGACAGTGTATCAGCTGAGTGATCACCGCCATATTTTTTTGCGATACTTTGAAGTGAATCTCCTTTCTTGATTGTATAGTTAATACCGGTGATCGGGAGGATGACGAGAGTTTGCCCCGCTTGAAGCACAGATTTACCTGTAAGATTATTCGCCCAGAGAATTGTATTTACTGAAACGTTGAACATATGAGCAACCGTTGATATGGTGTCGCCGGGATTTACTACATAAGTACTGATTTGTGTACTGTTAGATCCACAACTTACTATAGTTGAAGCAGATATGTTTGGATCGAGGATGGTGCCATTTACTGGTGAGATGTCTGCGCAATTGTTTGGGTTTGGATTTGGGTTTGCAGCAGCTTCTAGGAGTGACATTGTCTGTGAATTCGTTGATGATGAATCAGGGGAAAGTGCTTTGGTATCAGCCGATGCTTGTCCTGCTCCAACAAGTTCCGCAACAAAAGAAAACAGACTTGCAGAGGCAGTCTGTGAGTTCAGAAACACTGATCCTAGGGTCATAGAAAAAATAACCAATCCTGTAATAAGATCTTTGGAACGACGGCTAAATATAGGTGAATTGTTATTAGAATATTTCATAATAAAAATAGAATTTGGCAATACTTCTTTATTCTATTTTTGACGTACGCTAGAAAAAACTTTAGAAGATAAATGGCTCTATAGAGCCAAATTTGTGAACCTCAATAGTCGGTTACCTATCTAGGGTATCAGGCGTGCAGTTAATGTCAATCAAACCTATACACAGACATATATATTGTCGTATTGTCAAATTTTATACTAGTATAATTAATACTTGCAGCTTGTCATTATGAACGTCAAAATACCTGGTTGATAAGTGTTAAGTACTCAGGAAAATAATCACCAATCAATGGATTCATGAGCCTTTCAACAGGCGCAAAGTTGTCAGTTAGCAAAACCCCTTCATCTGTATGTATAAGAGTAGTAGAAAGTAGTCTTTTTGAAATAAATGGATTCTCTCCATTAGAAATATCCTTAACCAATTGAGCTTCAGTTAAGGGGAGTGGTCCATTTACACCTACAAGCACAATATTTTGTGTGTCTTGCTTATTGTCTCCAAAAGCAAATACATAATAATTAGGAAAAGTTAATTTGAATGTTTTAATAACACTCTGTGTAAATACTGATTTAGGTCCATCAATTGCCCCAATAAAATTCACCGCATACACACCTCCATTGGTAATTTTTTCTTTGACCTTATCATTCCATTCCTTGGTAAGTAAATCCCAAGGAACTGAAATGAATGAATTGTAGGCATCACCAAAAATCAAATCATACTTCTGATTTGATTTTGGTAATAGTACACGAGCATCTCCGACTTGTGTAATTATTTTCGTAGGATCAACACCAAAATACTTTGTACCCACCTTTACGAGAGCTGGGTCTGTTTCCATTACAGAAATACTCGCTTGAGTATAAAATTGATTGAAATGTTTTGGCATTGTATATGCACCAGCTCCAATGGTAAGGATCGATTTAATATCTTTATTGATATAAGAAAACACTGGATACATTTCTGGATAAAAATATTCACTTTTAATCGCTGTATCTACGCTATGAATATCAAAATCGAGGGCTAATACCCTCGATTTTCCAAAGCCAGGAAGATCTGTGTCTGCTACACGTGTACGATAATAATCAGTCTCTGTATCAAGGATAATATTTGTCTTACTTGTAAAAGTATTTACCATTACTGAATTGTTAAAAACCGATATCAGTACACAAATCAGACCAATTAAAATAATGTATACACGCAATTTCTTTGCATGCCAAGAAAAAAATAAACCTGCAATAAAAAGAAGTCCTGTAATCACCAGAAGTGTTTCTTTGCTGCCGATATAAGAAATAAAAAAGAAACCTGTTAAAAAAACCCCCAAGATACTCCCAACTGACCAAGTGGATGAGAGCGTGCCATATTCTTTACCTATATTTAAAAAATTTTGTGCGTATCTTTTCAAAAGTATTGGCTGAATCGTGCCAATAGCTATTGCTGGCAACAAAAAGAGATATAACGAAATGATAACATTCAAAAAAATTATCGAGTTGGATAGTCCAAGAATAAAACCTGTTGTTTTTATCAATGGGGGAATGAGACAGACCATAAAAGATGAGACAGAGAAGGCTAATGGTAATGCTACTCTGGCCTTAATTTCATCCCTTATATCTGCTATTTTTCCTCCGATAAAACTCCCGATAGAGAGTCCTAGGAGGGTTACACCTATCACTGAAGTCCACGTAAATACCGAGCTACCAACTATTGGAGAAGCAACTCTGGCGGAGACAAGCTCTACAACCATGAGAGAAAATCCAGATAAAAAAGAAGCACAGATATAATATATTTTTTGATTAGTAGTATTCATCCTATATTTCTGACTAACGATAAATGAATTCTATCACAATAGTTAATATCGCATGGTAAGATACTCCGCATGACTACTCTAAACACCGAGCAACAGCGTGCAGTAGATACAACGGAAGGACCGGTGTTAATTATTGCTGGAGCTGGAGCAGGAAAGACCGGTGTCATTACACATCGAATTTTAAATCTAATTAAAAAAGGTGTTCCGCCACAAAGTATATTAGCGATTACCTTTACAAATAAAGCGGCCAAAGAGATGCGGGAACGTGTAAATAAGCTACTTTCTGAAGAAAAAAGTCTAAATAGGCCTATTTCTATGAATGAAAGACCGTTTATGAGTACTTTTCACTCACTGGGAGTTCATATTATCCGTGAAAATGCTCAGATTCTAGGTTTGACCAGACATTTCACTATATTTGACCGTAGTGATTCACGCAGAGCCATCAAAGAAGCTATGGAACAGTGTTCTATTGACCCCAAAAAGGTTGAGCCCGGTACTGTTCTAAACATGATCTCTAGGGCTAAGGGTGACGGTCATACTCGTCTAGAATATTTGGATGCAGCAAAAGATTTTATGCAAGAAACCGTGGCAAACGTCTGGGAAAAGTACGACTCCATTCTTTCGAAAGAAAAGTCACTTGATTTTGATGACCTGCTCGCAAAAACAGCACAACTTTTAGAAAAATATTCGGCGATTCGAGCACACTATCAAAAAATTTGGAAATATATTCACATAGATGAGTATCAGGATACAAATAAAGTGCAGTATCGTATCGCAAAATATCTCACCGATGAAAATATCTGTGTTGTGGGTGACGCAGATCAGAATATTTATAGCTGGAGAGGTGCAACGATAGAGAATATCCTCAATTTTGAGAAAGATTATCCACTCGCCACCGTTATTACTCTTGAAAAAAACTATCGTTCAACAAAAACTATTCTTGCAGCAGCAAATAATGTTATTGAAAAGAACATGATGCGAAAAAAGAAGACGCTTTACACTGACAATGATCATGGAGAAAAGATTTCGCTCATTCTTTCATACACTGAGAACGACGAGGCTCGAGCAATTGCTGACACAGCTCGTTCACTCATTGAAAAGGGGACATCCCCAAAAGAAATTGCTGTCCTATATCGAGCAAATTTCCAATCACGTGCACTTGAAGATGCTTTTATCAAGAAAAATATTCCATACCAATTGGTAGGTGTCCGCTTCTTTGAAAGAAAAGAAGTAAAGGATGTTCTTTCATATATCAAAGCTGCACTGAATCGAGAAAGTGCGGGTGATATTGCTCGAATAATCAATGTTCCTGTTAGAGGAATAGGTAAAGTAACCGTTGCAAAAGTTTTATCTGGTCGAGAAGATCTCTTGCCAGCTGGGATGCAAATAAAGATCAAACAATTTTGGAAATTGCTCGATGATATCAAAAAAGAAATTGAAGAAAAACGGCCTAGTGAAGCTGTAAAATTCGTTATCCAAGAAGCTGGTTTGGAGCAGGCATTGCACAGCGGAGACAGTGAAGATGAGGAGAGATTGCTCAACATCCGCGAGCTTGTTTCGGTGGCCGCACAGTATGATGAAATCAGAGGTTCAACCTCAGAGGTTCAACCTCACACTGCTGGCATAGAAGCCTTTTTGAGCAATGCCGCTCTCGCAACAGACCAAGATGAGCTATCTGAAAACCGTGATGCGGTTCGTTTGATGACAGTTCATGCATCAAAAGGTCTTGAATTTGAACATGTATTTATCGCTGGACTCGAACAAGATCTATTTCCATTCAAACGAATGAGTGAGGATGATATAAATCAGATGGAAGAAGAGGAGGAGCGACGTCTTTTCTACGTAGCCATCACTCGTGCCAAGAAAAAAGTGTACTTTAGTTACACAATTTTGCGCACAATCTATGGAACACAACGAGTTAGTATTCCTTCTGAATTCATCGACGATATTTCTAAAGAATTAATCGAGGATCAAGCACCGCCAGAGAAGCCGAGTGGGGCAAAAGCATTATTTATTGATTTCTGATAGCATGGTCGTATGAGGATATTCGCAAAAAAATCACTCGGTCAGCATTTTCTTAATTCCAAACATGTCTTGGAGCAAATAATTTCTGCTGGAAATATTAAATCCGGTGAAAATATACTCGAAATTGGGCCGGGCACAGGAGTTCTGACTGAAGCATTACTTAAAACTGGTGCAAAAGTAGTTGCTGTCGAAAAGGATATACGCGCTTTTGAATTGCTTAAAGAGAAATTTGCAAATGAAATCAATTCTAGACAATTAAAATTGGTTCTCGGCGATATTTTGGAAGAAAATCTACTAACTTCTAATTTCCAACTTCCAACTCCATACGCTCTTATAGCTAATATTCCTTATTACATCACTGGGGCCATACTAGAAAAATTCCTTGAACACGAACCTAGACCAAATAGAATGGTCTTACTAGTTCAAAAGGAAGTTGCTGATAGGATAGTTGCTCGGCCACTTCAAGCAACAGGGAAAAGTAAGGAAAGCATCCTTTCAATATCAGTAAAAGTCTTTGGTACACCACATTTCATTGCAAAAGTACCCCCTGGCGCCTTCACCCCACCACCAACTGTTGATTCGGCCGTACTTTCTATAGAAAACATATCGAACACTGGTTTCAAGTCCATTTTAGCCAAAAACCCTGATGGCATATCATATTTTTTTAAAATTGTTCGTGCAGGATTCGCTCATAAAAGAAAATTATTAAAGAGAAACCTAGAAATTGTTGTCAAAAAAGAAACACTCGATGAAGTTTGGAAAAACATGGGACTTAATGAAAAAATTCGTGCGGAAGATTTCACTCCAAATGATTGGCTTAATCTGGTAACTCACCTCATTTAATACTGGGAGTTCGAACTCTCTTTATCCACAGAATATTAAGGTTTTTCTTTGCTATAATTGAACATAGCATGGCAAAATCCTACCTGCATAAACAGACAATCGTTATTGCCATAATATGTTTCTTGGCCGTAGGAGCTACAGCCGGATATGTATATACGCAATCACCAACACCAGCCTCAACAGACATTACTGTTCAAGACGCAAAAACAAATACTGTAAGTGATGTCGCAACCAATAATGTTGACTGGAAAAAACAGTTCCTTGATATTACAGGTGGTTCCAATGCTATAACAGGGAAAGCGTCGCTCACGCAACCTGCATCGGATACTCCTCTCACTCTCACTGATCAAGTCAGCCGCGATCTCTTTGCTAGATACATCCAACTCAAACAGAATAACCTCGACACAAATCCACAACTCGTCCAAGACAGTATCGATCAGACCATTGCCAGTGCACAGGTTGGAGCTGCGCAGCCAAAAATATACGGAATAAAAGATATTACTATTTCAACCAATTCATCTGCACAATCAATACGAGCATATGGAAATGCGGTAGCAACAATATTCTTAACTTACACTCCAAAACAAAGTCCTACAGACATTGCTACGAATGCTTTTGATAAAAATGATATGACTTTACTTTCACAGATTGACCCTATCACTGCCGGATTTAAAAAAATGTCTCAATTACTCATCGCAACTCCTGTACCAACATCACTCACACAAGAGCACCTCGGTTTGATTAATGGCATAAATTCTATGGTTTCAATATCACAAGGTCTTCGAAATATTGAAGGGGATCCAATGCAGTCTCTGCTTTCACTAGGAAGTTATGCAGATACACAGACAAATGTATACAACTCACTTATCGATATTCAAACATATTTAAATAACAATAAAATCACTTTTGCATCGACAGAACCTGGAATATTCTTTTCAAAAATAAAAATACAATAATTAATTTATGAAAAAATCATTTACAAAAAAAATAATTCTTGGCCTTGCTCTCATTTCCATAATAGTTGGTACATTGAACATTCAACCTCAAAAGGCTCACGCTATTCCTGTTGTTGTTACTGATATTATCAATGACAGTACATATACTGGACTAGGTAATTTCGTAAACATTTGGGCTGAAAAAATCAAGAGTTATGTTCTCGATGGTTTGGCATGGCATATAGCCAAGATGATGGTTCAGCAGATCACCGCCAGTGTCGTCTCTTGGATCAATTCTGGCTTCCAAGGCAGTCCTTCATTCCTGACAAATCCAGGAGGATATTTTGCAAATCTAGGTGACCAAGTTACTGGAGACTTCATTGCTAATACTGGTATTTTATCTGGATTATGTTCACCGTTTAATGTAGACATCAGACTTTCGCTCGCTTTGGGTCAAGCAGGATATGGCCAAGTAGAAAACTATACCTGTACACTCAACTCGGTTATTGCCAATGTGAAAAATTCGACAGTTAACGGAGCAAGTATTCAAGGGTTCATGAACGGTGATTTCAAACAAGGTGGTTGGCCAGCTTTTATCTCTATTAGTGAGCCGAACAACAATGACTGAACGTATGGGTTCTGAAAATGCAGAATGTCCAGAATGCCATAAAAATCATTGGTGGTTACTTCCTAAAGAAAGTGCATCAGTCAGAGAAGGCGGTAAAGCATATATTGAATGTTTAAATTGTGGATTTCAAACTAATTTGTAAAATATAATTCTTTATCACTCCAAC
>CAIRAF010000028.1 GCA_903876465.1 uncultured bacterium
ACGAACAGCAATGATGTGAGTTGGTGTGCGACCAAGCATGTCTTTTGCTGCAGCTCCGACAGCAACTACCTGACCAGTTTTTTGGTTCACAGCGACAACAGAAGGTTCGTTGACCACAATGCCTTTTCCGCGTACATAAACGAGAGTATTGGCAGTACCAAGATCAATGCCGATATCATTCGAAAAACGGCTTAGTAACTTATCTTTTTGTTCTTTGTAGGATTGCTTAGCAGACATGACTGAACTCTATCACAAATAGAAAAAGGCGGTAATTGACAAGCTGTCATTTATTTATCTAAATTATTTTTCCACGTTACTACACAATTCAAAGTAATACTTTAGTCAACTAAAGTGTATCAATCTTCACCATCTCCACCTTTCCTGTTAATCTATCTTTTATCTCAATTGAATTATTTGCCAACGTCTTCTCACTAATGACATATCTTGTTGGAATACCAATAAGATCTGAATCACCAAACTTCTCACCAGCAGTCGTGTCGCGATCATCGTAAAGAACTTCAATTCCCTTATCTGAAAGTTTTTTATACAAATTATCTGCTTCAACTTGAACTTTTCCCACCTTATCAAAAATCGCAATCAAATGCACACCAAAAGGTGCCACAGCTTCTGGCCAAACAAGACCCTTATCATCTGCATGAACTTCTACAATAGTACCCATGACACGTCCAGGACCAATGCCATAACTTCCCATGACAACTGGTACAGACTTACCTTCTTCATTTGAATAAACCAGGTTCAAAGGCTCTGAAAAGCGTGTTCCGAGCGAGAAAATGTTACCAACTTCAACCGCCTTTTTCTCTATTAAATCCGCCTTATTTACTCCCAAATCTTTTAGGACTTCATCATTCAAGACCTCCTTATTGATAGCAATCTTTTTCTTTTCATCAACAAAAATAGTATCTTCACCAGCCTCAGTCAAAGTCTGAAATTCATGAGAATATTTTGAAAATGAGCCACCACTGGCAAATGTGACAAAAGTTTCAGCACCTAAACCTACACGATCAAATATTTTCAAATATGCTTGTTTAGCCTTTTCATAAAAATCAGCATGTGCTTTTTCATCACGATTAAATGAATACAAATCCTTCATGAGGAATTCGCGACCGCGCATGATACCAGACTTGGCACGCGCTTCATTGCGAAACTTTGTTTGGAATTGATAGACAGATGTTGGTAAATCGCGGAACGAACGAACGTGGTCCTTCATGAGTGCCGTGAGTGGCTCTTCGTGAGTAAAACCGAGTCCAAGTTCTGTGCCATTTTTGAGCTCGGTCTTGAACCAATTGTCGACAACTTTATCATCCCAACGATTTGTAGCTTCCCAATTTTTCTTATCTTGCAAAGCTGTTAGATGAACTTCCTGACCACCAATAGCATTCATTTCTTCACGGATGATATTCACAATCTTATTGAGCACACGTAAACCGAGTGGCAAATAGGAATAAACTCCAGCCATTTCTTTATTGATAAATCCAGCACGAATAAGAAGTTGAGCATTCTTAGCAACTTCATCTTTTGGCGCTTCGCGACGAGTCTTGGTGAAGAGGTGTGATTGTTTCATTGAGGCTAATACTACTACATATTACTTTTCAACTCCAATTTTCTTATAGAGGAGGTCAGAAACCTTATTGAGAGCATCTTCACTATCACCGTGCATGTATTCATCTAAATATTCTGGATGTTTTTCAATAATTTCAGCAAATTTAGGCGCATCTTTTCCTATCCATTCAATAAATTTAGCCCCGTCATCAAAACCGTAATAACGTGCAGCAATCTGTCCTTGCATTTGTTTTCTGCAAGTATTTACATAGTCAGGAGTCTCGATTTTTCTCTCAAAATCCTGAGCGTATACTACTTCGTCACTATTCATTTGTTCTTCAAATCCTTCCATATATATTTAATTACCAAATATCTTAGTCATTAGCTCATGATAAGTTATAACCAGCATGAAAAGCATAAGTAAAGCAAAACCAATCAAATTGGCCCAATTAGCAAATTTGGATGGAATAGGTCGACGAATAACTGCTTCTATCAATAAGAAGAAGATTCGTCCTCCATCAAGTGCTGGAAATGGAATCAGATTAATTATTGCCAAATTGGCAGAGATAAGAGCCACAACAATAAGTAAATAAGCAAAGCCGAGTTGCATCGCATTCTTAATAATGATCGCAATTCCTATAGGTCCAGCGACATCACTCAGGCTTGAAGTCTGATAGAAGAAACCGGTGATAAATGTATACAGTCCAACCACCATGTCGCGAATAGTAATGAGTGTATATTTAAAACCTTCAACAATCGAAGTGAGGAATGGCATCTTTACATAAGCCACTCTATCCATGGCTATGCCTATAGCGTATTTTCCAGCCACCAATCCAGTAACTGGAGTGACCTGAACAGTGTTTTCTTGTCCATTCTTAATATATTTGAAGGTAATTGGCTCACCTGCACTTGTACTAATAATATTTTGAATAGCCGTGACATCTTTGATTTCAGAAGTCTGCCCCTTACTTGTTATTGTCTCAATAACATCACCAATCCCGATTCCCGCTTTCTCTGCGGGAAAATCTTTATTCGAATCTACGACAATAATATGTGGATTCGAAAAATATTGAGAATAACCAACAAAAGCATCGATAGGCACATTTCCTCCAAAGAAGAATAATCCTGAATATAATATCCAAGCGAAAATTGCATTGAAAAGTACTCCTCCAGCCAAAACAATGATCTG
>CAIRAF010000029.1 GCA_903876465.1 uncultured bacterium
AAATCAGCTACAGTTGAAGCACTGTTTAGTATAAGTGGACCAGACAAGCCAAAGTGAGTAAATAACAATCTTCCCTTTTTTGAAAAATCTTTTACACCATCAACAAAGAAAGTAATCTTCATATCCTCAAGTGTAATTCCAGCCAATTTCTTTGACCAATCTTCTGCAACTGCAAGTGGAACAATCGAAGGGGTTGGACTAACAACAGTATGACCAATTTCACGAAGCCAATTAAAGCCGTCGCCTGTTGAGCCAGTTTCCTGATGAGAAGCTCCACCTGTGGCAAAGATAAATTTCTTTGCCAAATATTCCTGATCGCCACAATTGACTGACTTGATTCGACTTATTCCAGCTGAATCATTCTCCAAATTTACTTTGGTCACAGCCGAGCCGGTCATAATAGTCACCCCGTTTTCTTTCACATACTTTTCAAGCACATCATAAACATCAATTGCTTTGTGCGTCTTTGGAAATGCACGTTTACGTTCTTCAATGACAAGTGGTAAACCACGATTTTCAAAGAATTTGAATGTATCTTTCACACCAAATTTTTCAAATATAGAAAACAGAAATTTTCCAGCATCTCCATAGTGTTTGAGGAGTTCACGAACATCATATTCGGCATTGGTAATATTACATCTGCCACCTCCAGTAATCTTGAGTTTTTCACCAAGTTTTTTATTTTTTTCCAGCAACAAAACTTTTCCGTTCTTTGCTGCTTGTTTCAAGACTTCACCAGCACGCCCAGCAGCCATAAGGCCTGAAGCACCTCCGCCAATTACTATTATGTCGAATGTGTTTTGATTCATAAGTGGAGGTTCAACCTCAGAGGTTGAACCTCAGTTTATTTCGCAGCTGTACCCGGAGGAATTGTCTCATTCGGTTCAAGAAGTGAGAATTTACCATCAACTGTTGAGACAGCCAAAATCATGCCATTACTTTCAAAGCCCTTTATCATTCGTGGTTCGAGATTGGTTACGAACATACAAGTCCTACCTATAAGTACCGCTGGATCTGGAAAATAGGTTGAAATACCTGAGACAATCTGACGTGGTGGGAGTTTGGTGAAAGTTGGGGTAAGTGCAATTGGAGCGCTTGCTGCAGTAGGAACTTCAGCATTCAATGTGGTATCGGGTTGCGAATTAATAGCAACTGAAGCGACTGGCGCCGAATCTTGTATTGTCTCAGCAAAATCAACAGTAAGTCGAAGTAACTTATCTGTATTTGGAATCTTCTCTGCTGTGAGGATTTTCCCTGCTTTTATTTCTACTTTCTTGAAATCGTCGTATGAAATCATAATATGACTAGCTTACGCTATTACCGCTCTATTTTCAAATATTAAAATTTCCCTTCAGTAACGATTCTCGAGACTCTTTCCCAGATGAAAAATGGAAATATCTTTCTAAAAAGAAGAAAAACTTTGCCAGTCATACTAGCTGGATACCTGAAACGGTCAGAACGATCATTTGCCGCTTTCCATATTTCTCGAGTTACAACTTCTGGTCCTGGGGCCTTACCTATAACTTTACCCATACTTTTTTCCATTTTGTCTGTGTAGTTTTTATAATCTTCTGAACTACTAAACTCAAGTGCCGTGTAGAAACCAGTTTTAATAGCACCGGGTTCAATATTCTTCAATCGTATGCCAAATGGTCGTAACTCATAGCGGAGTGACTCAAGAAATCCTTCCAAAGCCCATTTGGTACCATGATATGGACTATAAAGCGGAAATGTAATTAGTCCACCCATAGAAGTCACTGTGATTATTAATCCCGATTTTTTCTCTCTAAAATAAGGTAAAAACTGGCGGATAACATTCATGGTACCAAAAACATTTGTTTTGAATTGTCTTTCAATGTCCTCTGATTTCATTGTTTCAAAAACACCCGTAAGAGCATAGCCAGCATTATTTACAATGACATCAACAGAACCGAAACGAGCCAAGGTCTGATCATAGGCTTTTTTAATTGACGACGTATCAGTTATATCTAACTGTGCAAGTAATATATTTGAATGTTTGAATTCTGGTTCCACTGTATCTATTGAACGCATTGTAGCCACAACATTCCAACCCTTTTGTGCAAAGAATAAGACAGCATCCTTACCAATACCTGATGATGCACCAGTAATGAAAATTGTTTTTGGTGATGTGTTCATGGATAATTATATTTAATAATATTAATTTAATTCCCCCAACAGATCATTCACATCCAATGGCTCCGTAACCATCTCGACTTGACCATCATTTTTTACTTTCCATGTTTTCTTTGGCCGATCAGCATAAAGTTCGACACCGATATCGTCAGGGTCATTGAGATAAATAGCCTCTGAAACGCCATGATCAGCCATACCAGTTAGTGGATATCCTGCATCTATCAGCCGCTTCAAAACTGTAGCCAATTCTTTTCTTGAAGGAAATAAAATAGCAAAATGAAATAAGCCGCTGTGCCCTTTTGCAGGAGGTGTAGCACCTCTTCCAGCCCATGTATTGAGGCCAATGTGATGATGATAACCTCCTGCAGAAAGAAATACCGCACTATCACCATATCCAGTTGTCACTTCAAAACCCAGAATATCTCGATAAAAACCAAGTGAACGTTCAAGATCAGCCACGGTTAAGTGGACATGGCCAATGACAGTTTCTGGATGGGTTATGGGTATATTACTTTTCTTCATATTCTTAGGTGTTTTATTCGCATTTATAGTGTAATTGTACCACGTAACCATATTGACATTGAAAATAGAAGTATTACATTTATAAATGAACAACTGGGTGCGGGAGTAGCTCAATTCGGCAGAGCCCATGTACGCGCAAAATGATTCAAGGGCCCAGCGCGAGACATACATGGAGGAATGAGTTCGAGGTTCATCTTCCGCACCAAACCTTTTGAACCTTTCAAAATTATGGAAAACAAAATCATGACAGTCACATTCTTGGTGACACCAAGATTTGTGTGGCTCGCCAGAAAGAAAAGAAAAATTGGTAAAGGCTACTTTAACGGCTACGGTGGTAAGGTTGAAGCTGGAGAAACTCCACTCCAATCAGCCGTTCGAGAAGTCAAACAGGAATCAACGGTGACAGTTTTTCAAAACAGGCTAGTCGAACGAGCTGTCATCGAATTTTGGAGAAGGGGCGTGCATGAATTTACTTGTCACATGTATGTGACAACACTCTGGGAAGGCAATCCTCAGGAAACCCCAGAAATGGAAATGCCCGAACCTTTTCGTCGCGGAAGTCCGCCACTTTCAAAAATGATGGTCGGCGACAGACTCTGGGTAAGACAAGTCATCTTGGGACAAGAAATACCTCGAAGCCCAGACGGAAGCCGCTTTATCCATTACGATTATCACCGGAAAAAAGTTATTGAACACAACATTCCGGAATACGCCATTTAAATACCTAGAAATCTAGTATTTGCACGCAAGGTCCCTGCGTGCATTTTTATTATCCCAATTCCCTATTGTTCTACTTTATCTTCTTTATCTTCTTTTCAATTACTTCATCAATACTTTCAATATTATTTCGAAGTTCCTTGAAAATCTTTTCTTCTTTTCTATTGAGATCACGATCTTCCTTAGTTTTCTTTAGCTTATCTAGCTGATTTTCCAATTCATCCTTGAATAGCACGAGTGCTTTATGAGCATCTTCTGCCGCGTCCTGTACTTCACTTGTGATTCTCCTCTTCATTCCAAAGAATTCATGCCAACCGAGATATAGAAGATAAAGTAAAAGTATGGCAAGAACGATTGCTGGAATAGTGAACGTCAAACCATATATAACCGATTTGCTCGTCTGAACAATTAGGCCATCTGCAACATTGATAGATATTTTATCTGATGATGGGCTTTGAACTGTATTCGAGAATATAAGCTGTGACCAAATACTGTTTGGGCCAGCAATATCCAATGCATCAGTGACTACTGAATATGATCCATCAGCACCCGTTGTCGTCGTATAAGCTTTGACATTTTTCCCTTCTGGTTGAACAAATACCGTTATTGGAGTATGTGGATATTGTGAGACTCCTTTTACACTAATAGCGTTACCACGTGCTATAGAATCAGCACAACCAACTGTAGCAACTTCACAGTTTGCACCAATTGGAGAAACAGAGATGGTTGGCGCAACAATAGCAGGACTGACAAATGTAGTGTCTGACTCGGTATGATTTCCTGCCTTATCATAAGCCATAACAACAAGTTTATGCTGACCCACATTTTCTGTTGGCAAAACATACTGATTATTTATCAAAGTTGAATTTTGGACTTTAATACTTGGCTGACCATCAATTTGTATTGAATACGAATCAATTCCTGACATTACATCAACAGCATTGAGTGCAACAACATTCTGCAATCCTTGTGTCTGAACATTCAAAGTAAACTTTTCTGGAGGAGTCGAATCAATCTGTATCTTATACGTAGCAGAAGGTCCTGAACCAATTGAATTTACATAACGTAGACGGAAATATAGTACGCCGTCTGCAATAGTATCAACTGTACGCTGTGAGACCGAATTATCATAGGTAATAGTTGGCGTCGTATCTGACTTCTTACTCAAAAGTGTCTGTATCGAACTTACACCACCCGGCACTACCCAACTGAATGAAGCTGACGTTGCAGAATACCACTGATTTTGATCTGGATTTGTTGTTGAAGTTATAATCGGCAATGGTGGAAGTGAACTTGAAGGAGCCACTACTGGCACCTCAGCCGATGTTCCTATCTGTATCGAGGCACTTCCATATGCAGATAAGACATTTGTTCCAAGTCCATCATTTGCGAGAACAGAAGCATCAGACATGACGATTGACGCTGTTCCCTGTTTCTTGGCCCGAAATACGATAGAAATAAGCTGACCACTTTGTCCACTGAAACCAGGAGTAGGTAATCCTCCCACAAATGCAATTGTACCGTCTGTATTTGAGAATACAGGGTCTTGTACCCAGAGGCTGAATATTGAGGAACTTTTACTTATAGACATCACCTCGAGCAAATCAGAGGGAAAATGTACTGTTGCTCCACCAGTATTTATCGCTGTACCATTAGCATTGACCAAAATACTTAGAGAAATAATATTCCCTACAGAAACATTTGCTGTAGCAGGATTGATCGACAATGTTGCCGCATGAGTAGCCTGAGCAAAAACTCCAGACAATGAAATTATTGCCAGCAACGTCGCGCCTACAAATGTAATTTTTTTAAGGAATCTCTG
>CAIRAF010000030.1 GCA_903876465.1 uncultured bacterium
GCAGCGTGCTGCACGCGAAGCTCGTAACCCACGCACAGGTGAGGCCATCAAGGTCCCAGCTATGAAGGTTCCAAAGTTCCGCGCCGCAAAGGCTCTCAAGGACGCAGTTAAATAAGCTTTTAGCCTACTTACTCTCCTTTCTCGTCATAAGGAATATCGGCCCTTATTAGAGAATCAAAAATACCTCTTCCAGCAATGGTTGAGGTATTTTTGTTTTACTTTAAATACTCTTTCACCTTCTTTAGCGCCTTATTCCTCATTGAAAATGAGGCCTGTTCTTCATTTGAGAGCTCAGCATAAGTCTTATCATGACCTTCAGGGATAAATATAGAAGCCCAACCAAAACTTCCACTGCCGCGAGGCGCATCTGAAATACTACCTTTCATTGAACCAGAAAATGTTTTTATAACATTACCGTCATATAACCCATAACATACAGTCGCTGTACACGAGCGATCTTTTCCATTAACTAGACGGCACAAGCCCTCATTACCGAGTTCTTTCATGAACCACTTGATCAAAGGACCTGGTAAATTGCCTAATGCATGAAACGTGAATGATACATCTTCAACCAGCACAGGTGACTTTATCTTTTCAAATGCGCGCTGAACCTTATCCTCAACTATCTTTTCTAGATCAAGAGACTGTATTTCTTCCAATTCTAGTGACTTATTTTCAATTTTAATATCCAGGTATCTACTGACTTCACTGGCTTTTCCAGGATTGCCGGTAATAAAAGTGATGTTCATAAAATTAAATTATTTCAAGCCTCCCTACTTCCACCCCTCCAAAATTTCTTTAACGATAGGTAAGTCTACTACCCCATCTTCTTTACAGAAATGCCCTTTTGCATGCTCAATAATAATCTTTTGTCCCAAACTTTTTTCAATTATTTCCCTGTTGGCATCTAATAGAACTGACTGATCATTATCAGAAAAAATTGTTACAAAATTACCAGACATTGCGCGGATACTAGTAAAATCTATTGGTCGATCTTTCCAGGGCCTAAAAATATCCTGATCTTCTTGTGTCTCCAAACCGTTAACAATGAATGCTGGTGCAATCAATATAGCCCCACCAAGTTGTGAGCCCTTATTCATTTCCAAATAACGTAAAATAGCCTGACCACCAAGGCTATGGCCAATAAAATAAGTATCTTGATCGACGTAGTACACATTATCTTCTAAATGTTTCGTCCAAGCATCTATCGTTGGCACGTTGGTATTTGGCATTTCTAGCACAGTTGTTTCAAAACCGAGCTCAGTACCAACTTTACCCAACCATGCAATCATTGGTTCGCGTGCAGCTCCTCCCCAACCGTGAATTATAAATAGTCTTTTCATATATAAATTGTACCACGTAATGTTTTACATAATTAGCCGGCGTCTTTGTATAAGCGCTAAATAAAATATATCAAATTAATTTAAAAAAATTATGTCATTAAAATACACAAAAGATTTAAATAAAGAAGCGCCACGTAGTCCAAAGGTAAATGTTGGGGGTTTTCTTATATTAGGAAGAACAATAGATAAATGTCGCGGAACGATAGATGGTAAAGCTGGCGAATATCATTTTGATTGCCCCTTAGATAATCAAATATTTGGCTGGAAAGGTATCAAAGGTGAAGATTTTAAGGTATTTGTTGCCGCGGACCATACTGACGCAGAAATAGCTGATTGGGTTAAAACAAATGGAACAAGTAAAACCGCGGAAGAAATTGAAGCCTGGAATAAAAAAGTTTCATCAAACAATTACTCTGATGATCCAGAGAAAAAGACATGGCTTGAAGGAGAAAATAAGCGTCTTGGCCTAGATAAGGACGCCACACTCTTTGATTACTTAGATGCTGACGATAAAGCCAGTTACACTAAATAATTAACTAAATCTGTGCGGGACGGCAGAATCGAACTCCCGACAAGAGTTTGGAAAACTCCTATTATACCATTTAACTAGTCCCGCATTTTCAATTCCCTATTACTCGTCCAGCTATCCTAACAGATAATCACCAATTTGAAAATCACTTAAAATTAATGATGGTGAATCCTGTGTTCTTCCTCGACGATAGTCTTGATCTCATCAACCTCTTTCTTCATATCTTTAATCGTTGAACGTAATTGACCGAGCTTCTCTTCTTCCTCTTTTACATCTTTTCGTGTTTTATCTGCAACTTTCTTTTCACCTTTTAGACCACTCATAAGTATTGTGTCACCAATAAAATATGAAACGAAAAGTCCTGTCATAAGTAATACGATGGCAACAATGATCATGTTGACCACAGGTGAAAAAAGAAAACCAATCACTCCTCCCTGCCCCTGAAGAAGGTCGGCTGTATGCCATACACCTCTCCAGAAAAGCACAATCGCTATACCACCAATTATTGTATAGATGACAGGATAATGACTCAAATGACCACGAACATTATCCTCGAGCTTATCAAAGAAGTTGACGACTCTGTGAAAAATATTTGGCTTTTCAATATTTTTTTCTATATTCATACTGGTCGGAGCGCCGGGATTCGAACCCGGAGTCACCTCTTCCCAAAAGAGGCATGTTAGCCGTTACACCACGCTCCGTTTTTAATTAATGTTTCTTCTCTAAATTCATATTGGCATATCCTAACATATTCCTTATAAAATAACATTCTTTATCCATTTAACTCGTGCTCTTCGCGTCTTTTCATTCATGTATACGCATAAAATGTGAAAATGGAAATCATAATCAAGCCCATAACCCTTTTCTACTAAATATGTCTGAATGATTTTTCTTAATTGCTTAACTTTGAAAGCATTTACATTTTCTTCTGGATTATGAAATGTTTTTGTTTGTCCTTCGGCTAGTATACTAAAGGACGTGGCTGCATAATTTCTCACCACAACACTTTTAACCTCAAAAAAATGCAGCTCGTTTCCTTTTTTAGTTACTATGTCTAATTCGCCCCATTTTTTGTAATAGTTGCGATTAGCAACAATGAAGCCATTTTTTCTAAGAAATGTGCACGCTATATCTTCACCAATATTTCCTTTTTCTCTTTTATTGATCATATAGATACAAAATTAATAAATTGATATTTTACGGCACATTTTTGCTGACTTTTAAATAAATGGTAATTAAAAATAGCCCAATAGAGCCATATTCACATATTAGACGTTCATAAACAGACGAAAACAACGATTTTTAGCCCTATTTACTGTCTTTTATACCCATATTCCACCTAGTTATCCCCAGTTTTCACGTGAAACCCTATGTTTTAAGCCGTATATTAAAAAGACTATTACCCACCTGTGAATAAGAGACAATACATCCTTACCCTTCTATCCTCACTTCGTTCAGCTGTGCGGGTAGGGAGAATCGAACTCCCAACTCGTCCTTGGCAAGGACGCGTCCTACCATTAAACTATACCCGCATAAAATTAAAAACGTACGATAAAGAGTATACATGATTCATTACTAAAATCAAAATATTTGTGCTACTATCAGTCATTATTCACCGCACCCGTGGTGAAATGGATATCATAACAGTCTTCGGAACTGCTGTTGGGGGTTCGAATCCCTCCGGGTGCACAGATTTAAGCTTTATTTTAATAAAATGAAGAAAAACCAAGCCATTCC
>CAIRAF010000031.1 GCA_903876465.1 uncultured bacterium
ATACCGTCAGTACCAGTATTCTTTGACTCGCCAATGGGGGAGAAGGCAACAGATATTTATAAAAATAGTACGGAGTTATTCAATGAATCAGCCCAGAAGCAGATTGCTAGTGGTGACGATTTATTCTCATTTCCACATCTTACTTTTGTGGAATCAAGTCGTGAGTCACAAGGTATCGATCATTTAAATGGCGCCAAAATTATCCTTGCTGGTTCAGGTATGTCTGTGGGCGGTCGTGTCATAGGTCATGAACAGCATTTCCTCGGTGATGCAAAGAGCACTATTCTTCTTGTTGGTTATCAGTCTGTAGGTTCGCTTGGACGTGAATTGGCTGATGGAAACAAGAAAGTATCCATCCATGGAGAGCAAGTGGTTGTAAATGCGCATATAGCGACCTTGTATGGCTATTCAGCTCATAAGGATGGTGATCATCTAGTAGGTTTCGTAGCAACAGCCGGTGACGGTAAAGGAAAAGGTAATCTTAAGAAAGTTTTTGTGGTCATGGGGGAGCCTGGTGCTTCATTACACCTCGCCCAGCGTCTCAATGATGAATTGAATGTGAAGGCTATGGTGCCAGAAAGGTTGAAGCCTTATGAGGTTTAAGGATAAATTATTAGTGATCCATTTTACTATGACAAAAAAGAAGAGCTTCAGGTGATCCTGAAGCCCTCAAGGCCGCCTCTAGGCCATTGAATCGATTCCCTTGCCGGTACTACGACTTCTAATATTTATTGTAATCCTATTTAACAGAAGCCACAACTCTCTTGAAAGCCTCAGGCTTGAATTCGGCGAGGTGGGCGAGAGCCTTACGATCGAGGAGGATACCTGCCTTCTTTGCTGAACCCATCCACTTACTGTATGAAAGCTTTGCATCGATGGCACGGAGACCGGCATTGATCTTTACATTCCAGAGACGGCGCATGTCACCTTTCTTATCACGGCGATGAGCGAAGGCATAGGCACCAGCGTGGGCGAGAGCTTCGATAGCTGCCTTTTCATTTGTTGAACGGCGGAAACGAAAACCCTTTGCCTGTTTGAGGACATTACGGCGATTCTTTAATGCATTGACACCTTTTTTGACACGTACCATGGTAGTAAATTAAGTAGTTAGTAGTTAGTAATTAGAAGCTTGTTGAAAGGAAACGACTGCGAGCCTTATTGCCCATAGTGATCGACTGTGTGCGACGCTTACTCATACTTTGACCACTGCGTTCCTTGGCATTGTAGTGGTTCTGTCCAGGCTTACGAGCGATAAGCTTACCATTCTTGGTAACCTTGATGCGCTTTAAGTATGATTTATTTGTTTTTGTTGTAGACATGTTATTAAAAATTAAGTTAAATTATTTTTTTTCCAAATATACGGTTAATCCTTTTGGTCCTTTTACTGGTTCTTGAGCAATTTTGTATTCGACAGTGATGAGTTTAAGGATTCTTTCAAGTCTTTCTTTAAGGAAGTTTAGATCCATGAACTTTGAACGTCCGACGAGGTAGAGGTCAACTTTGACACGATTACCTTCAGCGAGCCACTCTGAAGCCTTCTTGGCCTTGAGTTCGAGGTCATGTTCGCCAGTACCTATTTTCACTTGAACACTTTTGAGTTCACTGATTTGGGTTCTAGCTTTTGCAACCTTCTCTTTCTTTTTTTCATCGTACTGGTACTTGCCATAATCCATAATCTTGGCAACAGGAGGTACAGCATTCGGAGATATCTCAATGAGATCAAGTCCTCGAGTTTTGGCCTCTGCCAAGGCTTTTTCCGTCGATATCACACCGAGGTTTTCACCTTCCGCTGTGACAACGCGCAGTTCAAGCGCTTTTATTTGGTGATTTATACGTGCTTTCATCAATAGATTACAGGCTATATTTATAGCATAGAACTACGTAATTACGCAAGTAATATAAGGCTACTTTGATTAGAGGAACTTCCTTACCAATTTAATGAGAATTTCAGGTATTTTTTCAATAAAGAAGCGGTTTTGCCATTCTCTCAAAGTCACTTCTTTTGAATCAGTAATATCTTTGACGAAAAGTGCGGCTAATTCTTCGGCAAATTTGCCATTTCTACTAACAATATTAGCTTCAAAGTTATATAGAAGACTAATACGATCTAGATTCATACTTCCAACTGTGGCCCATTCACCATCTATGACAGCTGTTTTGGCATGAATAAGATTTCCAGAATAGAGGAATATACGAATACCTGATTGAAGGAGTGTATTGAAATATGAGCGCGCTCCCAGATCAACTGCATAATAATTAGAATTTTCTGGAATGATTATGCGAACATCTACACCACGACGTGCAGCTAGGCGAAGAATGCGGATAATACGATGTGTTGGAACAAAATAGGGAGTAGTGATGTAAATGTATTTTCGAGCAGATCGAATAGCTTCAACTAGTTCTGTATAAATATGACGACGACGTGGGGCGGGATTGTTGGTTATGTATTTAAATTCATGATCACGAACGCGAATACGGCGAGGAAAATATTTGTTGTGTGTAGCGCGTGCCCACATACGATCAAAAGCATTATGCATCTCTTTCACAACAGGACCTTCGAGGCGAACGTTTGTGTCGCGCCATTTCTTCATTGGCTCAAAGACACACATACTGCCTGTGTAACCGACATTTTCATCTATGACGAGTGTTCTGCGATGATTACGTAAGAACCAAGCTTTCCAATTTGATACCTTTGCATAGTCAGGTACTAGTGTTTTCCAGAATAAAAGTTTGATTCCTTTACTCTTAAGATCTTCAACGGTACTTGATCCCCAAAAACTGAAACTTCCATTGGCGTCCCAAAGAAAACGAACCTTCACTCCTTTCGAGGCGCGTTCAGTACATATGTCTATGAGCTTATTGCCAAATTCATCTGGCACGAAAATGTATTGTTCAAGCACGATACTTTTTTCCGCCTTAGCACAATCGGCGAGAATAGCTTCCCATGCCTCTTCATTGGCATTGAATAGTGTCCATTTGGTTTCGTGATTCATAGGGGAAAGTATACTATACTTCTTTCATGGCCGTTTTAATTGATTATCGCAAAGCCCATTTCGAATACGAAATCCTCGATAAGTACGAGGCTGGTATCGAGCTGCTTGGTTTTGAAGTTAAATCGCTCAAGGGCAAGCATGGTTCTCTAGATGGAGCATATGTTCTCGTAAAGGGTGGTGAAGCATGGATCCAAAATATGCTCATACCTCCTTATCAAGAGAAAAATACTCCGGCGGATTATGAGCCACGTCGTCATCGTCGTCTCTTGATGAATAAAAAGGAAATTGCTGTAGTATCCGATACTGGCAAAGGCTTGACAGTAGTGCCAATTTCAGTGTATATTAAGAATAATCTCATCAAGGTTACTGTCGCTGTTGTTCGTGGTAAGAAGAAATATGATAAAAGAGAAACCACGAAGAGGCGTGAAGGTGATCGTGAGATGAGTAGGGCAATGAAGGATCGTTAAAAATTTAACCACGGGGGTGAATGGCCTCGACAGTCTATAGTTTTCGTTCGTGCGGTGCGAGCACCAGTAACTCGTAAATCTGCTGGAAACCCTAATTGCTAAATCTTCTGTCTCTCCATATTTTGGAGCAAAAGACTTTCAATTCGCTCTCGTTTAACGAGGCCGTCTACGTATTGGGATCCTAACGATACGCCAGGCGTAATAACTTGGATGTAGGGTAGTGAAGCTTCTCACTTCATTATTCGAAACAATGAGATCGTAGTTACGTGTTTTGTTTTCTTTATAGCGTAACTATTAAACTTCAAAGACTTCTACCACCGTAGAGTCGCTCGACGAACTTTGATTGCACGGCGGTTCGATTCCGCCCACCTCCACCAAATATTGACAACATTAAATAAAAATGCTACTGTTTTTTTAGTACAAACAAACATAGGTGTGTCACTACACCTCAATCGCTCCACAGAGCATAAGTGACGCGTTCGTTGAAAGGAGTAGTTATGATTTATTCGATTATTTATTTAATACTAGGTTTAATCATTGGTTTACTAGCTTTATTTTTTGGTTGGATGACACATTGTTTTAAAACATGTCCTCCTCCATCACGAACAGAAATTGATTTATTACGAAAAGAGGCTAGAAATGTAAAAGCGGAAGACCAGCCCTTGAAATGGATGTATGTCTCTGATGTTGAAGCAGAATTATCAGCAAGTTACAAACCTAAATTTAAGTGGAATGTGTTAATTATGATTCTAGGTATTGTAATAATCGTAATATCAATCACCCAATTTATTTATCGATTTCTTTGATCCTCTCATGAAAAGTTCTTACGCTTTTTGTGGTGAGGGTCTTTTCTTTTACCTAAAACAGGTTCTAATGTCATTCATTAACTTCCACAGACTGTTGACTTTTATATATAAATATGCTACTATATTTAGTAGCAGTTTTGAGGTATTCCTGCCTTTAACCACAGGACAAAGGTGAAACGCCTTTTTTGAAAATTATGTCTAGAGAAGTTGCAA
>CAIRAF010000032.1 GCA_903876465.1 uncultured bacterium
CTCTGCCGATAATATCCGAGTAGCCGTGGCTATTAGTGACGATTTGGAAACAATAAAAGAAAAACATATTGTTACACCTTTTGATGCCAAAGGCATGGCCCTCTTCCCTGAAAAAATAAATGGTAAATATGCAGTCATACTTACTGTTAATACAGATCACCCACCATCAGATATTTGTTATGCTGAATTTGATAAGATTGAGGACCTTTGGTCAAAAGAATATTGGGAGGAATGGATGAAAAACCTTGATGCCCACAAGATTCATATTCGTCGTCTGCCAGGTGATCATCTAGAATTAGGTGCTGTACCAGTCAAGACAAAAGAAGGCTGGCTACTTGTATATTCTCATATCCAGCGTTATGGACACCCTGATCAAGTCTTTGGAGTTGAGGCGGTTCTTCTAGACTCAAAAAATCCACGCACAGTTATTGGTCGCACCAAGGGACCATTCATGGCACCCGAAGCTTACTATGAACACACTGGTCTTGTTCCAAATATTGTTTTTCCAACAGGAGCACAAATCAAAAAAAGAAAAGGTGATAATGATGTACTTGAAGTTTATTATGGTGCAGCTGACACATTCTGCGCAATGGCCACAATTCCTCTCGATAACCTTCTTCGCAGTATTACTGGTGTTGAAGAAAAACAAATCAAACGCTTCCCTGGCAATCCTATAATCACTCCTCGTCCAGGATACTTCTGGGAACAAGGTGGAACTATTAATCCTGCAGCTATAGACCTTGGAGGTAAAGTCCACATATTATATCGCGCTGTTTCTGATAAAAATGTTTCAACAATAGGCTATGCTGTTTCAAATGACGGTCTCTCAATAGATGAACGTTCCGAGAAACCAATTTATTTTCCTCGTATGCCTTTTGAAATAAAAGCAGGATCAGATCGTGACTTTGGCTGTGAGGATCCTCGTATCATGAAGATTGGTAACCGTGTTTATATGGCATATACAGCCTATGACGGAGTTACTCCGCGAGTAGCAGTTAGTTCAATAAGTGAAAAGGATTTTCTCGCGCGAAAGTGGGGTGCATGGAGTGAACCTCGTATTATTACCCCAGCAGGTATTGCCAACAAAGACGCCGCGATACTTCCTGAACCAATCAATGGAAAATATATGATTTTCCATCGCGTAAACGAAAGTGTTTGTGCTGATTTTCTTTCTTCACTTGATTTCACAACAGATGTGGTTGATGAATGTATTGAGATCATCGACCCACGTAGAGGTATGTGGGATGGTGGCAAAGTTGGCATATCTGCTCCACCAGTAAAAACAGAAAAAGGCTGGTTGCTTCTCTATCACGGAGTATCATGGAGTACGACATATCGAGTTGGTGCCGTTCTACTTGATCTCAAAGATCCAACATTAGTTCTTGCGCGTACAGCTATTCCACTTTTTGAACCAGAAGAAGAATACGAACGTAAAGGTATCGTTCCAAACGTGGTCTTTCCATGTGGTCTAGTAGTACGAGGCAATACGGCATATATCTACTATGGTGGCGGTGATAGTGTAATCGGTGTTGCTACAGTGAAGATGACAGCACTTCTAAAAATGCTTGAAGTGTAAGATTTGGGCCATGCTATAATTTAATGATATGAATGCTCCACAGAAACCTCTTTCATCATATTCACTAGTTGTTTTTGATCTAGACGGAACGCTTTCTCCGTCAAAATCGCCCCTAGAACCAGCAATGGCAGAAGTGATTCTAAAACTCCTTTCTAAAATCAAGGTTGCTGTTATTTCTGGTGGAGGATATCCTCAATTTCAGATTCAATTTTTACAGAACCTGCCAACATCCTCACAATCATTCAGCAATCTTTTCCTTTTACCTACATCAGGGACAAAATTTTATGTTTGGAGAAGTACCTGGAATGAGGTCTACGCGGAACACCTTACCCCAATAGAAAAAGAGAAAATTATGTCTTCACTTAAAGATGCCCTAAGTTCAACCGGCTTCATGCCTTCAAATACAGTTTATGGTGATCTTATAGAAGATCGAGGTTCACAAATCACTTTTTCTGCTTTGGGACAGAGTGCACCATTAAATCTCAAGTCGGCTTGGGATCCAGATAGAAGTAAACGACAAAAAATAGCTGACATTATAAAAACAAAGATACCAGAATTTGATGTACGTATTGGTGGAAGTACTTCTATAGACATAACCAAGCGTGGTATCAATAAAGCCTTTGGCATTCGTAAACTTGAGGATTATCTAAAACTTGGACCCGAACAAATAGTGTTCGTAGGTGATGCTCTATTCCAAGGTGGTAATGATTTTCCTGCCAAGGCCACTGGTGTAGACTGTATCCAAGTGGCTGGACCAGAGGA
>CAIRAF010000033.1 GCA_903876465.1 uncultured bacterium
CCACTCATACCCTCTTCACGAACAATTTTTGGTTTTGATGGAAGAATTACGTCGTAGGTCATGTTTTTTATATATGAAAATAATAGACGATTAATTATACACTAAAAATAAAGCTTGTCTAGCGTGTGTAGAACTCAAGCACTGACTTGACATCAAAGAGAAGCTCTGTTGCATCAACTGATGGTATGCCATCAATCTTGATTTCTCTAATCTCTGGATTGATGGATAACCATGCTGGGGCTTTGTTGTTCTTGAGCTCCTCGTCCAATTTTGAAAAAATAACCTTGTTTTTACTACCCTCACGAATTGTGATCTTGTCACCAACCGAAACTTCATATGATGGCACAGTTACCTTCTTTCCATTGACTATAATATGTCCATGAGAAACCATTTGACGTGCAGCTGAACGACTTGGTGCAAAGCTTGCACGAAGAATGACATTATCCAAACGACCTTCAAGAGTACTAAGAAGGTTTTTTGCATTATCACCCGTTGTCTGAAGTGCACCTTTTACATATTTACCGAATTGACCACTTGATACACCGTAACTGTAACGAGCCTTTTGCTTTTCAAGCATCTGACGTCCGAATTCAGATTTACCTCCACGACGACCTTTGGTGGTCTTGCCTTTTTCCTGAGAACGTAAAGCGTACTTCTGGGTCTGAGTCTTTCGGAAGACTGGGGCACCGAGGTAGCGAGCTTTTTTGTATCGTGGACCAATTTGCATGGAATTAATTTAATTAAATAAAAGTATAATGTATAAAGTATATAATATGGCTACACGCGACGTGGCTTCTTTGGCTTTGGGCCATTGAAAGGAACTGGAGTCTCGTCCTTGATTGAAGAAATAGTGAATCCTTTACTGATGAATCCACGAATAGCAGATTCACGACCAGATCCGACACCTTTTACTACAACAGCAATATCCTTTAGACCAATAAGCTGTGCTTTGAGGCCAAGTGTCTCACCAACCTTTGCGGCTGCGAATGGAGTTCCCTTCTTTGCTCCACGGAAACCAGCACCACCACTTGATGCCCACATAAGTGCATTGCCTTTTGTATCAGTCAACATGACCTTGGTATTGTTATAAGTAGACTGGACATGGAGAATACCAGACTCAACACGCTTTTTTGAGCTAGCAGAAACAACCTTTGGCGCTGCTGTTTCAGTTGCTGGCGCTTTTGCTGTCTTGTCTTCAGTTGCGATTTTATTTTTTCCCATGTTTTTGTTGTTTATACCTTTATACTATATACCTTATATTTTATCTTACGTCTTCTCTTCCTTACGGCGTCCAGATCCCATAGTCTTACGAACGTTACCGCGAACAGTTCGTGAATTGGTCTTGGTTCGTTGACCACGTGCTGGTAAATGACGAGCATGGCGCATACCACGATATGTCTTGATATCCTTCAAACGTTTGATATTACTACCAACTTCACGCTTGAGATCACCCTCAATCTTGAATCCTTCAATGAGTTTACGAATTGCATTCTCCTGATCAACTGTAAGATTTTTTGGCTTTATGCCTGGATCAACGTTAATAGACTTTAAAATATGAAGGGCTCGTGAGCGACCAATACCGTATACAACGGTCAAACCGATTTCCATTCTCTTATTTTCTGGGAGTGTAATACCTAGGATTCTCATTGGATGTGATGTATATATTAAAAAAATTAACCCTGACGTTGTTTATGACGTGGGTTTGACTTGCAGGCAACATAAATATAACCGCCGCGACGAACGACATTACATTTTGCACAAATTTTTTTTACTGAAGCCTTAA
>CAIRAF010000034.1 GCA_903876465.1 uncultured bacterium
AGAATTAAGAAAAGAGAGGCTATTCCTTTGATTTCATTGCGATTCATGGCAAGAAGCATATCATATCATCCTTATTTTCCCAATTTTTGCGAGTATTATTTAGTTATTTGTGCGCCCAGTTGGATTCGAACCAACGACCCACTCCTTAAAAGGGAGTTGCTCTACCACCTGAGCTATGGGCGCGTATGAATTGTTATTGAACGATGAACCTTCTATAGGCGCACTTAATTTACCTTAAACGTAATAAGGGAAACTATACTGATAAAACGATGATAATGCAACTTTATAGAGGAAGATCGAAAGCAAAGAATCCTGGACCGGTGAAAATGAGGGAGACTGCCATGACAAGAAGCAGAATGTAGTAGTTGATACCATCAGTAAGAAAAGCTTTGTCGCGAGCTTTGAAACCGAGCTTGATAACTAGAATGATTGCATTCAAAAGTGCAGCAAGCTGAGTAAAAAGTCCTATGATTAGGAATATAGATATCAATATTTCTACAGCACCATAACCTTTAGCATTACTACCAGAGCTCGTGCCTTTATTCATAAGTTTCTTGTAGCCAAAGTATAAAAGGGTGATTCCTACGATGAGACGGATGAGGAGTGGTCCAACCTGTCCGTACGTTAGTAGTGATGGAAATAGAGAAAGCATGTTGATATGGGGTTTGGATTAGGATAATGTAAAGTAATGATAGCAGAAAAAGGAACAAAAAAGCGAGATATACGACTAATATTAGATAATATACGTAGCGTACACAACGTTGGATCAATATTTCGTACCGCTGAAACCCTCGGTATTCTGAAAATTTATTGTCTAGACACAACACCTACTCCTTATGATCGTTTTGGTAATAAGAGAAAAGATTTTGCCAAAGTATCGCTAGGAGCTGAGGATAGTATCAAGTGTGAACACGTCGAAATAGGTGGAGAAACTGCCTTGATTAAGAAATTGAAGAAAGAAGATTTTTCTATTATAAGTCTCGAACAGGACAAAAAATCAGTCGATTACAAAAAAATACAAGCAAAGACTCGTATCGCCATCATTGTAGGCAATGAACTGAATGGTATCTCGAAGTCTCTGCTCACATTATCAGACGTCATCGCTGAGATCCCATTACAAGGGAAAAAAGAATCTTTGAATGTGGCAGTTTCAACCGGTATATTTCTCTATCGTTTGCTGGACAATTGATGTACTGAGCAGAAATGTGCACTTCTTCCACCAACCTTTTTTCTTTGGACAATTCCTTTACAAATTTTTCCATTGATCTTGATTGAACAGGGTAGGCCAGTTTTTCTGTACACTTCATGTTGTTCTTGAAATTTTCCTTTTTCACCATTCACATTTCGATAATCAGACATAGAATCTCCTCCAAAATCGATACCTTTTTTTAAAACCCGCACAGTAGCCTTGTATAACTCCAACATTTTTTTGTCTGAAATATTTTCAACTCTCTCTTCTGGATGTATGCCAGAGCGAAACAATGCTTCATCACTATAGATATTTCCAACCCCAGAGATAATTGATTGGTCCATCAAAACAGTCTTAATCTTTCCGTGAGGCTTTTTTGAAAGTTGTTTTTTAAATAAGATAATAGTGAAATCTTTGTTTAGAGGCTCGGGCCCAAATTCTTTGTGTAATTGTTCCATCGCATCATTTTCAATCAGAGTTACCTTGGCAAACTTTCTCATATCACACAATACCAATTGCTTATTATTTGAAAAAGTAATCACAAAGTGAATAAAACGATTGAATGGGTCGTGCAAAGCTTTTCTTTCATTTGGCGCAGGCGTCCAGATTTTTTTATTAAAATTGTAATTTCCGATAATGACGTGACCAGTCATTTTCATGTGGATAAGCAATGTGGCGCCACTATCCAGATTAATCAATATGTTTTTGGCACGTCTACTAACACCAACAACCTTTCTATTGAGCACCGCCTTTTTGAAATACTTAAAATACAAAGGGTCCTTAATGGTATTAGATCCCTTGAAATATGGACTATTATAATCAGTCCAAACATCATCTATCTTTAAACCGACTATGGTTCGCGAAAGCCCCGTAACGGTCGTTTGAACTTCAGGTAATTCTGGCATAAACGCATATTAACATAGGTATATTCGCTACGCTCATATATCGTCTGCGTTCGAATATTGTGTAAGCAAGCTTCCACATATTCTCGCTTGACGCTATACTAATATGGTGAAATATTATTTTTACACTATCCTAGTCCTAATGATCTTTGGTGTTCCAGCTGTTTCGTCTCGTTTTGGAACACAGGTAGACGAACTTGCTCAAATATTTGGAAATGCAACCAGTCAATTAGCTGCGGTAATTTTGAGCCATAATCCAAAATCGATCGCTGATATTCAAGCCAAGTACAGCGCCTCGCCTATAACCGCTGATTCTTCAAGTATTATCCCTATAGTACAACCGAAAGTCCGTATTCTCCTTGTACCAGGTCATGAGCCTGATTTTGGGGGAACAGAGTTCGGTTCACTCAAAGAGAGAGACATGACTGTTGAACTCGCTCAAAACCTTTCTGGATTTCTGGCCAACAATAGTCATTATCAAGTCATCACTACACGCGATAAAAATCAGTGGTTACCGACATTTGCAAATTATTTCAAAAACAATTGGCAAGACATAATAGATTGGGAGAAAGCTTCTGCTAAAGATATGGCGTATCGAATTTCTATTGGTTCGAGTACACCATCTGTTCCAATTATCATTCATAATAATGCACCAGGAGATGTCGTTAACCGCCTTTACGGAATAACCAAGTGGGCCAATGAGAACGATATTGATATTACTATTCATATACACTTTAACGATGATTCAGTGCATCCTTATAATGTTCCTGGCAGTCATAGTGGCTTCGCTATATATGTGCCAGAGCATCAATATGGTAATAGTACGACCAGTAAAGCTGTTGCAGAAACAATCTTTAAGCGTTTATCGAAATATAATCCCGTGAGTGATCTCGGAGGAGAATCAACTGGTATTGTTGAAGAACCAAGCTTGATTGCTATCGGTGCTCATGACACGGCCAATGCTGCAAGTATGTTGATTGAATATGCATATATATATGAGCCACAATTTACTAACCCTGACACTCGCAGTCTCGCTCTCAAGGACCTTGCATATCAGACATATCTCGGCCTAGAAGATTTCTTTGGTTCTAAAACAGTATATGCTTTGGGAAGTTCATATGACACAGTCGCTTTACCTCATTCTTGGATGCAGGCGATTTCAGATAAGAATGTGCAAAATGCAGATGTCTTTGCTCTTCAAACAGCGCTATTGAATGATGGAGAATATCCACCAAAACAAAGTGATTTGAATCAGTGTCCTCGAACAGGGAAATTTGGTTTATGCACTAGAGAAGCGCTCCAAGCTTTTCAGCAGAAATATAGTATTAATGATGAGGTCGATACTGTCGGAAAAAAGACTCGCCAAATACTAAATCAGACTTTTGGCGGAACAAATACGCTATAGTTTTATTTTTTTATTCTTTCTAATTCTTCTCGAGCAACTCTGGAATCACTCCAGGGCTTCTTTGTTCCATTTGGTCCCATAATATAGGGATCAGTTCCTTTACCTGTAATTATGACAACATCTCCAGTTTGAGCCTTTTTTATACCTTCGCGAATAGCCAGTCTTCTGTCCATGATGATGGTTGGTGTATGAGTCATACCTTCTGCTACATCTTCAACAATACCTTTTGGATCTTCATCGTAAGGATCTTCATCTGTTAAGATAACTTCGTCACAATATTCATCTGCTAATCGTCCCATCTCCTTGCGCTTCCATGTGTCACGGCCACCACCAGTACCTCCAAGGATACAAACACTTCGTGAGCTCTGAAAGACTTGATAGACTTTTTCAAGTGAATCAGGGGTATGAGCATAATCGACGATTACTTTGAAGTCTTGACCAGCATCTATATTTTCAAGACGCCCAGCAATTCCTGTAAATTTTTCAATAGCTCGAATGATAACATCATCAGAAATTTTCTGGCTTTGAGCTGTAGTAATAGCGGCTAATATATTGTAGAGATTGAAGAGGCCGGAGAGGTGAGAGGTTACTTCTTTTCCGTTAAGAGTAAAATCTATACCTTCTTTTTTAATGATGTAAGGTTCAAAAGAAGAAATATTAAAAGGAACTTTTTCATCAGCATCGCAAGCCAGGAATTTTTCACCTTCTTTATCATCGGCATTTGCTATCAAAATACGATTTTTCTTATGTGAAAGAATCAGGCGCTTTGCTATAGACAATTTTGCTGCGCGATAATTTTCATATGATCCATGTGCCTCTATATGTTCTGGTGATAAATTAGTAAAAACAAAAGCGTCAAAATCTATAAATAAATGCCTGTAAGTAATGGCTCCTTGAGAGGTCATTTCTAAAACAGCATAGTCACATCCTGCTTTAACAGCGTTGCGGAGAAATTTCTGCATGAAAAAACGTCCTGGCATACTCATTTTGTAGAGATTGTCTGATGAGAGGTTTCCGATCTTAAAACGAATAGTATTCGTGACAGCAGTTTTATAGCCAGCTTCTTCAAGAATGGCACTGATAAGTTCAACAGTAGAACTTTTACCTTTGGTTCCAGTGACGGATATGATTTTGATGTGGCGAGAAGGGAAGCGATAGAACCATGCAGCACTGGCTGAAAGAGTCCAGTGGTAAAGAGGGTTTAAAAGATTGAAAATAGGCCGAGGGATGAAGGAACGTGTTTTTCCGAGGAATGAGTCGATCATTTCTTTACTCTAGCATATTTATTAGTCTAGTTAAGAGAGTGTTTTCAGTGCCGCCTTAACCTTTGCACTAGTCGCCGTAATACTCTTATCAACTTTTTTGAGAGCTTCTCTTGCTTCATCAGCACCAAAACCAAGTGCTTTCAATGCTTCAACAGCATCCATGTCACTTGATATCTCAGCAGAATATTCGGTGTCATATGATCCAGCAAAAGGTGCCAACTTATCTTTCAATTCCAAAACAATTTTTTCAGCAGTCTTCCTGCCAATACCAGACACTTTTACCAGATGGGAAGTTGAGCCGCTTCGGATAGCTGAAACTAAGGTATCGCTGGCAACCAATGAAAGAATATTGAGTGCACTCTTTGGTCCTATGCCAGAAATGCTTATGAGAAGCTCGAAGAAATCACGTTCCTTTTTATGAATAAAGCCATAGAGATCATTGGCGTCCTCACGAATGACATTATATATAGATAGATATGTTTCAGACCCAACTTTCAATGAATGAATAGAGTCTTCTGTTAGAAAGACCTTATAACCAATGTTATTTACCTCAATAACAGCATATCTATTGCCGAGTTCGGTAACTTGTCCTCGTAGGGTAGCGATCATGGTAATAAGTATAACAGATTTGCCAATTTTATAGCGTTATGTTACCTTTCAAGGACATTTAAATCATATGGCTATCACCTCATCAGCAAAAAAGGCTCTCCGTGCTTCAAAAAAGAAGCGTGTTTTCAATATCCGTCGCAAGTCAGAAATCGAGAAGAACGTTAAAGCTTTCCGTAAGCTTGTTCTCGCAAAGAATAAAGTTGAAGCAGCTAAACTCGTACCAGTCATCTATCAAGCTCTTGATAAGGCCGTTAAGACTGGTTATATCAAAGCGAATGCAGGATCACGCAGTAAATCTCGCGTGATGAAAGCACTCGCCAAGCTCGGATAAAAAGCGTAAAATTGCCGAGCAGTCGCCCTCGTCGTTCAATGGATAGGACGCAAGATTGCGGATCTTGCAATGTAGGTTCGATTCCTACCGGGGGCACAAAAGAACGTGGTGAATTATTTTCTCACTTATAAACCAGAAGGGGCAACTCCACTCGAAACTCTCGAGTCACTTCGTCATGAAAAGGAAATAGGAGTAGATGTTCCAATGACTTACGCGGGACGTCTCGATCCTATGGCTGAGGGCCTACTTTTAATACTTGTTGGAGATGAATGCAAAAAGAAAGATGAATATCTTGGCTTAGATAAAGAATATGAAGTAGAAATACTTCTTGGAATTGGAAGTGATACAGGGGACATTCTTGGCTTAATAAAAGGTAAAGAATCGCTGGATTTTTCTAAAAAATTAATAACAGAAGATATTATTAAAGAAAAAAGTAAACTGTTAATAGGAAGGCGTAGTGAAAAATATCCAGCATATTCATCAAGACGGTAAGTACGGGAAAAGTGGAAGCATTGTAATGGTTTATGTAACGTTAAGCCAAGACCTTGTTCCGCAGCAAATTTTAAACATTGAAATTCGCCTCGACAAACCACAAAGTTAAAGTACCGAGCCCAACACTAATAAAATTGTGAAGGGCTCAAAATTTTCCTGGAAAATTACAT
>CAIRAF010000035.1 GCA_903876465.1 uncultured bacterium
AAAAAGACAAAAAAACAGCGGAGGAGGTTTCAACATATTTCAGCGAAATGAATCAGGTATTTGTTGAAATGAAGCGAATACTTTAAAAAAGACGATATTGGTGTGTATCAATATATCGAATGGTATAATGATAATCAAATCATTAGTATAATTGAAGAGCAAAAACCAATTACCATAGATGTATCACTTGTGGTTAGTGTGATTGAAGAACATAAACCAATTACTTCATTTAGTGTGATTGAGGAGCAGAAATCTACCAAAGAACAGAATTCAATCACTTTATCACTACATAAAATGATTGAATCTGTTCTTCTGAAAAGTAGAATACCACTCACTAGAGGTGATCTTACTAACAATGTTTATCTAGATTATGGCAGAGATTATAGAGGTATAGGAAAAGATGCGAATCCATTAACATCGCCACTAAGAACCTTAGTTAAAAAGAAGATAATAATATCATTCAAACTCGAAAATGGCACGCATGTATATCAACATAAAAAATGGTATGATTTAGACCATTCTTAAAATTGATCCATCAACAGGTATATATAGAATGATGTAATAATGCGTATACCATAGCTTGATGGATTGATTTTAATATGTGGATACACTTAATAGATTTCGATTCTACTATACCGAATTTAGCACTAATGAAAATTTCTGCACATCATCAAGCTTTAGGTGACAAAGTAACATTGTCGTGTGGTAGAGAAGTTGGTTTCGGAAATACAGAACCTGACAAAATATATGCTTCAATAATTTATAAAAAGAATGTGTATATGGCTGAAGGTTTACATTATTCTTATCCTAACTCAGAAATAGATATAGGTGGATCTGGTTACGATTTAGAAAAAGTGCTGCCTCCCGAAATCGAAAATTTAAAACCAGACTATGATCTGTATCCTGATAACGATATAAGTATAGGCTTCTCTTCAAGAGGCTGCTTAAGAAAATGTCATTTCTGTGTAGTGCCACAAAAAGAAGGAAGATATAGGCGAACTCAACATCCTTCCGAATGGTATAATCCAGACTTCAAAAAAATAATGTTCTTAGACAATAATATACTGGCAGACAAAGAGTGGTTTATAGAGTCAACAAATTGGTGCACTAAAAACAATATCAGTATGCACTTTCAATCCGGTTTCGATATTCGTCTCATGGATAAAGACATAGCGCAACTGATAATTAAACTAGATTTATACAAAACTATCTGCTTCGCATGGGATCATATCGAAGATGAGAAAATTATAAGAGAGAAAATACAGATCCTTAGAGATGTCGGCTTTACCGATAACATGTTGCATGAGCGAGTGCAGTTTTATGTATACGTAGACTCAGACGAAGAATTTGATAGTGGTGTTTATCGTTGCAGAGAACTTAAAAAATTACATTGTAATGCTTATGTAATGTTCAACATCGATAATGAGGCAACTCTACGAATCAACGATTTACGAGAGTGGGCTAATTGGAGACAGTTTTTTTGGGGCTGCGACATCGAAGAACATCTACAAAAGAAAAATCATATAGAATCACTCGCTTATGAAGATGAAAGAAGATTAGTTCACCAAATGGGAGAAATAGACGATTGGGTATAACTATAGCATAGCTCTATTTTTGTCTGAGAAGTCTGTAGTTCAATGAACAAGTAATACTTAATATTCTACTACCTTTTTTATATGAAATCTCTTATATCGCCTCTGAAAAGACACAATATCTAAATCAATACATTTATATATGATAGAAGCATATATACTAATAACAAATTATAGGAGGTTGAACGATGGAAAATAACATAACGGCTGAGTTAGGAGCACTCAGAAACAATTTGCTAGACTTAACATTAAGAAACAATTTGCTGAACTATAAAGTGTCTAGTAAAAGAACACTAGAGATAACTGGAATGTCTGTAGAGGATGTTTATACACAATTGATACTGAAAGGTAAACAAATCAACTTGAACGACATTCTAAAGACTAGCGGTAGCACTCCAAAAGAAGCAACTGAGAAACTTGTTTACTTGCACAATCAGGCTAATTCTGTTCTTGAAGATCAGGGCTGCTCTACACTTTTTTTAGCAATGGGTTTCTTACAGTGGGAAAGCAAAGATAACGTAAAATCTCCTATAGCTCCGATCTTGCTTATACCTGTTGAATTGAAGCGTACAGACAAAAACAAAGTATTTCAGCTATCATGGGCTGAAGTCGATGCTTTTACCTCAATCACGCTTCAGGAGAAGCTAAAGATTCAGAATATTTATCTGCCTGATTTTGAGATGCCAGAAGATATAACTGGTTTCGATCAATATTTTGCGTTGGTAGCTGAAGCTGTTAAACCTTGGGCAGTTAAAAAAGATATGCGAGTGGACTTGTTTAGCTTCAAAAAATTCGTCATGTATAAAGATATCGATCCTGCACTCTGGACTGATTCAAAAATCGAGACTGCTTATCCAATCATGGGTAAGGTGTTCGGTAAGGAGAACGATAAGTTCAGATCTAAGTTTAATCCAGAGGA
>CAIRAF010000036.1 GCA_903876465.1 uncultured bacterium
ATATGAAGATGTCATTTATTTTGATCCAGCCTCAACAGACAGACCGATGGCTCTCAATATGCTTGAGTACGATCCACGATTCCCAGAGCAGAAAACCTTCGTGGTCAATGAAATGTTCAGTATTTTCCAAAAACTTTATGGCGCAGTTCCAGAGTCAATGGGTCCAATGTTCGAACAATATTTCCGCAATGCGACAAACCTCGTTATTGAAGATCCAGAATCTGGTTCAACCCTCCTTGATGTCTCACGTGTCATGTCCAATAAGGCTTTTCGAGAATTAAAGATTTCAAAGTGTAAAAATCCAGTTGTTGTTCAATTCTGGAAAGAAATTGCCGAAAAAGCCGGTGGCGAAGCTTCATTAGCAAATATAGTTCCATATATCACTTCAAAGTTTGATGTCTTTTTGGCTAACGAAATTATGCGACCTATAGTGGCTCAAGAAAAATCTTCATTCAATTTCCGTGAGATTATGGATGAAAAAAAGATTTTGCTCGTCAATCTTTCAAAAGGACGCCTGGGTGATATCAACTCACATCTAATTGGACTTATTCTTGTTGGAAAAATATTGATGGCCGCACTATCGCGAGTCGATTCATTTGGTACAAAGATGAATGACTTCTTCCTATATTTGGATGAATTCCAGAATGTCACCACTGATTCTATTGCTGTTATTTTGTCAGAGGCACGCAAATATCGCCTGTCGCTCACTATCGCTCACCAATTCATTGCTCAACTTGACGATAAGATAAAGAACGCAGTATTCGGTAACGTTGGTTCAATGGCGGTGTATCGTGTAGGCACAGAAGACGCTGAATTCTTAGTTAAACAGTTCGAGCCAACCTTCACTGTAAAAGACATAATAAATCTAGATAATTTCAATTCATATGTGAAGTTGCTTTCAAACGGTCGACCATCTAAACCATTTAGTATGCACCACATACAACCAGATCAAGGAAATCTCGATCAGGTACCAAAATTAAAGGAATTATCAACACTTATGTATGGTCGTCCAAGGGCAGAGGTTGAGGCTGAGGTGATGAAGAAGTATCAGAAGTAATATATTTAAATGAAAAAACTTGAAGATAACGAATTAGTCGATCAAATTCCGCCACCGCCAGCGGATTATCTTGAAAATGATTTACGTTATAAGGATTTAATTCAAGATTCCAGTAGGGATTATCTTAGAACTCACGATTCAGATTTTTTGAGGCGTGAAGGGTATTCTTGGGATGATAAGAATAACCTCTTAGACAAAGATGGAAAAGTAGATTCGATTCCAAGTACACTTATTGGTTCTGCAGGATGGGGACAGGTTGAAAAAAAAGCACATGATGAATTCTCTGAACGACATGGAAATGATTTGGGTATATATAAACAGCGGGAAAAGGTTAGAGTCTATGAAGACCCTAAAGACGATCCGGCATATAAAGAAGTTGAAAAACAAATTACCATAAGATCAAATCTTAGTAGTCAGCAGAATCCACAGTTGTGGCCAAATTTATCGAGAGATGATTATGAGCGTCTGGCGATTAGAAACAGGGCATTGGCCACTGAAGCTTTTTGGGGAAAATTTGCTTCGGAATACCCAGAAAAAACAGCCGCCTATTCTTCTGGCAATGAGTTTTTATCCAAAGTTGTATTTCAAAAAGAAGAACAAAAAAGGAAATGGGCCGAACGGGATCTTGAAAAAAAGGAAATTCGTAAACAAGAAGATGAATCTCGTAAACAAGAAGTACTGCAGTCATTAGGTGTTAAGAGTGTTGAAGCTGATTCGATTCCAGATGTCAGAAAATTTCATGATGCAGAATTCATAACAAACGGAGAAGAAAAAATATATCGAGATGCTTGGGATGATCCAGAAGTTAAGGTGGTAGAAAAATTAATTGCCTCTGAAATAAATCATCGAATTAATTCAAGTGATGGTGTTCACGAAAACCTTGCAGATGATTATGCAAAACTTGCAGAAGATGTTCGTCGTGGAAAATGGGCTGCTTTTGTTGAGCAATATCCCACAAAATCAGAAGCCTATAGAGAATGGAATAAAGGAATTCGTGATATTCTGGAGCCAAAAACTGAAGCTGTTCCAATTAATATTGATTCTCGTGCTGTGGAAAAGCCTAAAATAAACAAAGAATCATTGTCTACAGAAGATATTGTCACTGAATATCTTGCATATCAAGATATACCTGCTTCTGCAGACGAAAAGAAAGCTATGCTTGAATATTCTTTGAAGCCAGAAAGCCCTGGTATGAAGTACGCTGAGTCATTACAGGAAATTCTTGAAGTTTCACCCAAAGAACAAATCGAAGGCGTAGCGTCGCATATGGTAACTGAAGCAAAAGGTATTTTGAATAAGTATGGTATACGTGGCAGTAATTATTTGAAGAGTAAAACATGGGCTATGTGGGATATTGGAAAACAATATCATTATTTTACACATCCAGACGAGACTGACAAAAAATATTCAATAGCAAATCCGCTCAAATCCCATGAGAAAATTCAGGAAATGATTGATAGGCAGGTTGGTTGGGAGGTCTATCGTATGAAAAAAGAGAATTTTGCAGATAAATTCAAAAAACATCAGTTATATGCAAGACTTCAAGAGTTATTGAGAAGAGTTCCTAAAAACAGTAATGGTAGTTTGAGCTCAAAAGATTTGGCAGAGCTTGGTTCTGTGATACGTAAGATCGTTGAGGAGAAATAAATTACACGTTAATATAAATCCATGTATAACTCACAAAATGTCACACAAGCCCTAGAGGCACTAAGAGCAGAGATAGCTAATGAAGGTCGCGATCTTGCTCAAAAGGAAGCAGATCTGAAAGCTTCTACACTCGAAAAGCAAAATATTGATAATTTGTTAAAAACTGAAGTACCAGAGCTGAATAAGGAAGAGGCTGAAGTAAAAAAGTTAAAAGAAGAAATTGAACATGCTAAACGTAAACTTCCAGAAATAGAATCAAAACATCGTCGATTGGCTGAAGAAGTCACACAGATACGATTGGCACAAAGTCGAAAGAATGTCGAACTTCAAAAGACACAAAGAGATTACGCTGAAATGTTGAGAAAGTCTGGAAAAAAATAATATGCGCGATACCACACTCCTTTTTCTTATAAAAAAATCAGGTGCTAAAAACGGTCTTGGTCAGATAACCGACATTTGTCTTGCTATGAAGAAGCGGGGATTTGGCATGGGAAGATGGAATGGTTCAGGTGGTAAATGTAATATTGGTGAATCGATAGAGGATGCGACTATTCGTGAGACCAAAGAAGAAATAGGTGTGAATATTTCAGCTGATAATAATTATGCTGATTTACATAAAGTAGCAGAGCTGACATTTATTTTTGCCAATAAATCTGAATGGGATCAATTGGTTCATGTCTACTTTGCCGAAAAATGGGACGGTGAGCCTATTGAAAGTGAAGAGATGCGACCGGTATGGTTCAAAATTAAAGATATTCCTTTCAAAGAAATGTGGCCAGATGATCCTTTTTGGTTACCAAAGGTTATTGATGGAAATATGGTTAAAGCAAAATTTAGGTTTGGTAATGGTGATGCTATTCTGGAGCAAAAGGTGGAGGTGGTAGATAAGCTATAAACCTTGAGTCTTACATGTGGTAAAATAGCCACATGACTAAAACAATCTTTGTAACTCGACAAATCCCAGAAGTGGGTATTTCTATGCTTCGAAATAAGGGGTATGTTGTGGATGTGCGTGAGAAGTCATCAATTCCAAACCAGAAGGAGCTTATAAAGGTATTAAAGGCAAAGCCTTACGACGCGGTCGTAACTCTTTTGACAGATAAAGTCGACAATCAATTATTTGACGCTGTCCCAACAGCTAAAATTTTTGCTAATTACGCTACTGGTTTTGATAATATAAATTTGGAGGAAGCAAAGCAAAAGGGAATTGCGATTACGAATGCTCCTGCTGTTTCAACTTCGGAAGCTGTTGCAGAGCACACATTCGCACTTATGCTTTCACTTGCTGCACGTATCGTTGAAGCGGATGAATTTGTTCGTCGTGGAAAGTATATTGGTTGGGACCCGATGAATTTTATCGGCACAGATATTCTCGGTAAAACTTTGGGACTCATTGGTGCTGGACGTATTGGTGCTCAGGTTGCTCATTATGCTTCAGGTTTTGGTTTGAAAGTAATTTATACCGACCTAAAGAGAAACGAACAAATAGAAAAGGAGTCAGGTGCAGTTTATTATTCAACTCCTGAAGAAATATTGAAATTAGCCGACATTGTTAGTCTGCATGTTCCACTTATGGATTCAACGAAGCACCTGATAAATAAAGAACGATTAGCAATGATGAAAAAAACGGCATTCTTGGTCAATACCGCTCGCGGTCCAATAATCGATGAAGTTGCTTTGGTTGAAGCTTTGCAAAATAAAGTTATTGCAGGTGCAGGACTTGATGTCTTTGAATTTGAACCGAAACTTTCAAAGGGATTGGCAAAATTAGATAATGTCATACTTACTCCACACATAGCTTCTGCGAGTGATACTGCACGAAATGAGATGTCGACACTTGTCGCACAAAATATTATTGATTTTTTTGAAGGAAAAGTTCCGGCAAATAAGGTTAATTAATGTCCAATAAAACAATGAATAATGATCAAGAAAAAAAATCCCGTTCTCGTGCCCAAATAGTCGCAACTCTTGGTCCTGCCTCTAATTCTGGAGAAGAAATCTGCGCGCTAGCAAAGGCTGGCATGGATGTGGCACGTCTCAATTTTTCTTGGGGGACATTTGAAGAACATAGACAGCAAATTGAACATATACGTTTTGCAGAACAATGTTTCGGACATCCAATAGTCATTATTCAGGATGTCCCAGGGCCACGTATCCAGAAAATGGTTGGTCATACGTATAATCACGATATAGTTAAAGCTCTTACTGATCATGATCGTGAATGTATTTTATTTGGTATTGAGCAGAAAGTCGATTATGTCGCTCTATCATTCGTTGGAAATGCAGAAGATGTTGAGGAGTGCAGAGTTTTTATTAAAGAAAAAGGAGGAAAACAACAAATTATTGCCAAGATTGAACGCCAAGTGGCACTGGATAATCTTGAAGAAATAATCTCACGTGCAGATGCGCTTATGGTTGCTCGTGGTGACCTTGGTGAAGAAATTCCGCTTGAAAAAATTCCTTTTGTTCAAGCCGATATTATTGCTCGAGCAAATAAAGTTGGAAAGCCGGTCATCGTTGCAACTCAAATGATGCTTTCAATGACTAATAGTCCAACACCAACACGCGCTGAAGTGACTGATGTTGAAACAGCCGACATGGAAGGTGCTGATGCTGTTATGTTGTCAGAAGAAAGTGCAAAAGGAAAATATCCTGTTGAAGCTGTGACTATGATGGAAAAAATTCTGATTGAAGCCGAAAAACACATCTCTACTGATCGTTCATTTAATCCACTGAAGAAGTTGATATGAGCAAAGCGTCGATCAATATAATTATTTTTATTGTAGCTTGTGTTGTCTTGTACTATATTGGTCAACAATTAATTTCTGATAGAAAAGTTCCGACGCTTGGTGAATTTTTGGCAAGTTCTACACAGTCGGATGTTAATGCAACTTCAACCAAATCATCGTTTACAACATTCCTAGAAGCGGCCGCGTCTTCTACTACTTTTTTTCAAAATAATTCTTCAAATCAAAAGAGCGTGTCAAAATTACCAAGTGATACATTTTTTAATTTGCCATCAACATCTGTCATAACCTCAAAGGGAAGTGTAAAAGTCTTTATTGCAAACAATGATATTTCTCGTGATCAAGGATTGAGCGATATTAAATCATTGCCAGATGGGGAAGGTGCACTATTTGTTTTTGATAATCCTGGAAAATATGGATTTTGGATGAAAGATATGAATTTTCCATTGGATCTTATATGGATTGATAGTAATAAAAATATTGTTGGTGTGACTAAAAATGCTTTACCTAGTTCATATCCATTTGTCTTTATGCCACCACGCGATGTTTTATATGTTATTGAGATGAATGCCGGTTCAGTAGCCTCTTTTGGTCTGACAACAGGTACATTCTTGAAGTTTTCTTTGCCATAAAAATATTTCCCACCAAAAACTTTTAATTGATGGAATTTATACCAACTGTGGATAACTTTTTAGATGGGCAGGGGAGTTTTGATGCTTTTTTGGGAATTTATTTCTTTCATAAGCCCTAAAATTTAACCACACTATTTTACATCTCGAATATTTGTAAAAATGTATGTCTATAAAACATTGGAAACGCTTTTCATTATGACAAAGCATCTTCACATATGATAATTTTGTGTCTTAAACTTCCCCTTTCATTCTTCCCTGTTATTTTGTAAAATTATTACAATCGTATTCTGAAAAAAATGTCACAAAACTCTTCCACTCTGTATAGGCTTAAGGTACAATAGATACAAAGATAGCAGTTCGAGTACAAATTAATTTATTAAAAATATTAACGCACCGAGCGTAGCATTTGCAGTTTGCTACGCCAACCATTTTATGCCCAAGAATAAGAAGTCAGCATCAGTTTCAGTCAAAGCAACAGTTATACCTACCATCATTAAACGTGATGGTCGTATTGTCCCGTTCGATATGGAGAAGATAGTTAACGCTATCTTGAAAGGAATGAATACGATGGCAGAAGGCTCTCGTGAAGATGCTGAACTTGTTGCCAAGAACGTCTTGGCAGAGATGATACGCATCAAGAAGAAGTTCAAGAACTTCATGCCAACTGTTGAAGGTACTCAGGATCTAGTTGAGCAGGAACTCATGCGTTCTGATTTTGTCAAAACTGCAAAGCATTACGTCCTGTATCGCGAGGATCGTGCAAAACTTCGTGCCAAGGGTGTCGAGATTCCTGACAATGTCCGCAAGCTCGCAACTGACTCAAAGAAATATTTCAAAAACGCTCTAGGTGAATTCGTCTACTATCGTACATATTCAAAATGGATTGATGCAGAAAGTCGCCGTGAGACATGGATAGAGACTGTAGATCGCTACATGGCCTTCATGAAAGAAAATCTTGGTAACAAATTGACTGATAAAGAATATAAAGAAGTTCGTGAGGGAATTCTTTCTCAGCAAGCAATGCCATCTATGCGCCTCCTTCAATTCTCTGGACCTGCTGCACGTCGTGACAATGTCTGTTGTTATAACTGTTCATTCATCGCCCCAGAATCTTTCCAGGATTTGGCGGAGATCATGTACGTTTCAATGTCAGGAACTGGTGTTGGGTTTGCAGTTGAAAGTACAAATGCAGAAAAGTTTCCACAAATACTCATGCAAACTGGAGAGAAACCTCACGCTCATGTAGTTGGTGATAGTAAAGAAGGTTGGGCTGATTCACTTGTTGTTGGTATGAAAGCGTGGGCTCTTGGTAAAGATGTTAATTTTGATTATTCAGGAATTCGTCCAGAGGGAACTCGCTTGAAAGTTATGGGAGGCAAAGCATCAGGTCCGGCTCCCCTTGTCCGTTTGCATGCATTTACTCGCCAGATCATGCTTGCTCGCCAAGGAAAGCGTCTTCGCCCTATCGATTTGCACGATATTATATGTATGATCGGTGATTGTGTGGTGGCAGGTGGTGTTCGTCGTAGTGCCATGATTTCACTTTCTGAACTTGGTGATGAGCAGATTCGTGATGCAAAGAAAGGTGCGTTTTACGTCAATCATCCACATCGCATGTTGGCCAATAACTCGGCCGTATATATTAACAAGCCTTCAAACGAAGAATTCCTCAAGGAATGGATGGCCCTCATCGAGAGTCATTCTGGAGAGCGTGGCATATTCAACCGTGGTTCACTCGCCAAGACCCTTCCTGAACGTCGCATAAAGGCTTTGAAGGAGCATAAGGGTTACTTTGATGCTACTGGTCAGCACATTGTTGGTCCTATCGGTACGAACCCATGTGGTGAGATCATTCTTCAGTCAAAGCAGTTCTGTAACCTATCAGAGATCGTTGCTCGTGCAGAAGATACAGAGGCTACTCTTATGAAGAAAATGCGTTTGGCTACTATCCTCGGTACATACCAGTCATCACTTACTAACTTCCAGTATCTCTCAAAGGAATGGAAAGAGAATTGTGATCGCGAGCGTCTTCTTGGAGTTTCTATTACTGGTCAATGGGATTGTCCTGTAGTTCGCAAGCCAGAAGTTATGCGTAAGCTCAAGGCTGAAGCTATTAGGATCAATAAAGAATTTGCAAAGCGTTTTGGAGTAGGAGAGTCAACAGCTATTACCACAGTCAAACCTTCAGGAACTTTGTCACAGACAGTGGACTGTTCATCAGGTATGCACCCTCGTCACGCAAAGTTCTATATTCGCCGTGTCCGCATTTCTGCAACAGATACACTTTTCAAGATGTTGAAAGACCAAGGCGTTCCATATAGTCCAGAAGTTGGTCAGACTATGGAAAGTGCTTCAACTTTCGTTCTCGAATTCCCAGTCAAGGCTCCAAGTGGTTCCATCTTCCGTGATGACCTCAAGGCTATCGAACAGCTCGAGTATTGGAAAATGGTTAAGCTCAACTATACTGAGCACAATCCATCGATTACGATTTCCGTCGGTAATGATGAATGGATAGCGGTTGCAAACTGGCTCTATGAGAACTGGGACATCGCTGGTGGACTTTCATTCCTCCCACGTGAAGATGCTGTTTACAAGCTTGCTCCATATGAAGCTATAGATGAGCAGACTTATAAGACTCTCGCAAAGCGTCTCGAACATATTGATTACTCAAAGATCATCAGTTATGAGAAGCAGAATGAAATTGATCTCAAGAGGGAGTTGGCATGTGCCGGTGGGGTATGTGAGATTGTGTAAGGTTTGACGAAATTTCAAATAAGAAAAAGTCCACCTATCTTTGCGGATGGTGGATTTTTGTTGGAGCGGTTTTTTGTTGGGGCGGTTTTTGAGGTAAAAAGACGACAGGTGGGGGTGTACTATATTATTGAATAATCGTTGGACGAACTGAAATCGTCCATGGCTTAAAATATGGATGGACGAAAAAAGTTCGTCGAGCTCATTTTCGGCACGTTAGCCGACGGGGGTATTCAATTAAAATATGCATTTTGTAAATCGTAGGATTGTACGGAATTTTGTCTTTGTTGACGATTTATAGGCGTGAAAATGAAGTTTTTTGTTTCGAACCGTACGTTTATACGATTTAAAAAATGATGAAAATAAAAAAGAACCGCCCACCCGATGAATTGGGCAGACGGTTGCTCTGCGATTAAAATAGATTATTTTTGTGCATACCCAGGAATATATTCTTCCGGATGAAATATCTGATACCAATTAAAGTTGGGCGATCTGGTGATTTCAACACCATAATCAACTTCCTTAACATTGATGACGCCTTCAAGTTTACTCCAATGTTCAATAGTAATTGGATTTAAACGCCGAGAACCTTGGTGATAAATTGTTATTGTAATTGCGTTGGGACTGTCACTGATTGTTGGCAGCATGAGCCCTTCACTTTGAACAATCTTGGCGTTAAGAATGTCTTTCGAATCAAATACATGGTGGAGGTAAACCATCGAAGCACCAAAAAGTATTCCAATCACAAGCAGTATGCCCGCAACAAATGATATTTGTTTACTAATACTAGTCATATTTTCCTTTCAAAGACCGAATTCGCTTGGCTCAATTAAGAGCAGGGTTAAGGCGAAGCGACGCACCTATTGTTTTGACTGATCGTCATCATCTTCTCCCATGGCCTTAAAAAATTGAAATACCATGAGACCTGCAATGATGAAGCCAACTGCATATTTTGCGACATCTAAAATATTCATGTTTCCTTTTTGTTTTTCTAAGACAAATATGCCAAAATTTACCCCTATTGTCAATCCCGCCCAAAAGTGCTATAATTGTATCCGGCTGTACCAAACAACTACGCGTGGATTTCGGTTCACGTGAGGAAAGTCCGAACACCGGCTTTGTGGGAATGAGCGATCGCTCCCGTAAAGCAGTTAGTAGCAGGTAACTCCTGTCAGGGTAATACCCAGAGGTGCGAACAGTGACGCTTGAGTCGAAAGACAAAAGCTCTGATACCGCGTTGGCGTCGTCAGATGAATCTCATAGCAACATGAGAGTGCAACGGCAAAACCCTTACTTCGGTGCAAGACCGCACTTCATTATTCGCAAGAATAAAGAAGAGAGTCGCATGAGGTCAGTAGTGATACTGATCCTAGGTAAATGGTTGTATAAACAGAATTCGGCTTATGGTACGGCTATCAAAGAAACTCGCATTCATGCGGGTTTTTTTGTATACTTATCGCACAACAATTTACTATGGTTAAGAAATGGTTTTCATTCATTGGCAGGGAAATACGTGGTCTTCACGAGGCGGCGTATTTGCTCGCCACATTCGCACTTCTGTCACAAGCGCTTGGACTTGTTCGTGACAAACTTCTCGCTTTTACTTTTGGTGCTGGTCATCAGCTTGATATTTATTATGCGGCATTTCGTATCCCTGATTTTCTTTTTGCTTCAGTCGGCTCTCTAGTTTCAGCTTCAATTCTTTTGCCATATTTCATCGACCGTTTCGGTAAAAGTGAAAAGGATGGCAAAGATTTCTCCAATGCCATGTTTACGATATTCTTCGGACTTATTGTTGTTGTATCAGCAATAGTTTATGTGCTTGCACCAATCATTGTTCCTCATGTCATTCCGGGCTTTGCCAACGATCCACAATTACCCGACCTTATTGCTTCAATGCGCATCATGCTCTTGTCGCCATTCCTTCTAGGTCTTTCAAATTTGTTTTCAAGTCTTACTCAAATGCGTCACCGTTTTCTTGTTTATGCAGTTTCGCCAGCACTTTATAATATTGGAATAATTGCTGGAACGGTCTTCTTATATCCAATCATAGGTATTCCAGGATTAGCTATAGGTGTTGCTGTTGGCGCATTCCTTCATATGGGCATACAGATACCATTCCTTTTGAGTGAAGGCATTTTGCCACGTTTTACTTTTGATATTGATTGGACACGTGTAAAGGCTATCGTTTATTCCTCATTGCCACGAACCTTTACTTTGTCTGCAAATCAGCTAGCTTCATTCGTCCTTGTCTCACTCGCTTCACTTATGGCAACTGGCTCCATTTCCGTATTTAATTTCGCTTTCAATTTACAAGCAGTTCCATTAACGATAATTGGCGCCAGCTATTCTTCAGCAGTATTTCCAACTCTTTCACGTCTTTATGTTGAAAAGAATGTTAAGGAATTTCTGGATAAAATGATTGCTTCAGCACGACATATTATCTTTTGGTCAATGCCCATCATGGTTTTGTTTATCGTCTTGCGTGCGCAAATAGTTCGCACAGTTCTCGGAGCAGGTAAATTTGATTGGGCTGATACACGCATAACAGCTGCCATGCTCGCACTTTTCACTGTTTCAACTATCGGCCAAAGTCTTGTCGTTCTCTTTGTTCGTGCATTCTATGCAGAGGGAAAGACGAGCAAGCCACTTTTTATAAATGCTGTTTCTGCTTCAAGTATTGTTATCTTGGGTTTTGTTTTAATGGCACTTTTCAAAGCTTTTCCAATTTTCCAATATTTCATGGAAGATTTACTAAAGGTTGGTGGTCAGACCGGAACTGTCGTCTTAACTCTAGCTCTAGCATATTCACTCGGAGTTGTATTAAATACAATTCTGCACTGGGTCATGTTTGAAAAGGCTTATCCTGGTTTTACTAAGCCAGTTATGGGAACTCTCTATCACAGCTTCTCTGCATCAATCATTATGGGTTATGTAGCCTTTCAAGGTCTTCGCTTATTCTCATTCTTTCCCTTGGAGAAAGTCTGGGGTATTTTTATGCAAGGTTTTTGTGCCGGCATACTTGGTCTCATAGTTGGTATCGCCATTCTTATTCTTCTTAAGAATCAGGAATTGGCAGAAGTCTGGAGAACTCTTCATCATAAGATTTGGAAAGTCAGTGTGCCTCCTGCAGAAGTGGAACATCTCTAGAATTCCTTTTGTAAATCAGGCAATATCTGCTATATTGAGGCTCTGTTAAGAGTACGCAAATAGCCATGAATCCCAAATACATCCGCAATTTCTCCATTATCGCCCACATTGACCACGGTAAATCAACCTTGGCTGATCGTCTATTGGAAGTGACTGGAACTATCGAAAAACGTAAAATGCAGGAACAAGTTCTTGATTCTATGGAACTAGAACGCGAACGCGGCATCACCATCAAACTTACACCAGTCCGTATGAAATGGACAGTAGCCGGCCAAGAATACATGATGAACCTTATCGACACCCCAGGTCACATCGATTTTTCATATGAAGTGTCACGTGCTCTCAAAGCTGTAGAAGGTTCAATTCTCCTTGTTGATGCTACTCAAGGTGTTCAAGCTCAGACGCTCACTACACTTAACATGGCTCGTGAAGGAGGACTTGTTATAGTTCCTGTTGTCTCAAAGATTGATTCACCACTCGCACGGACTGATGAAGTTGTTAAAGAATTGGCAGAACTATTAAAGTGCAAGGAGTCTGATGTCATAAAAGTATCCGGTAAGACTGGTGAAGGTGTGGCGAATTTATTGGATGAAATTATCAAGCGGGTCCCATCACCTGAAGACGCCAACAATTGGCAGAGTGAGCTCTTGAAAGAGGAAAATAATAAGAATGCTGCCTTAAAAAATTCAGCGACTCCTACAACCGAGCAATTTCGCTCACTCATTTTCGACTTCCAATACTCAAATCACATAGGTGTAATCGTCTATGTTCGCGTCATTTCCGGATCAGTTAAACGTCATGACAAGCTCAATTTTAAAGTTGCTGGTAGGGAATTTGAAGCTATTGATGTTGGTATTTTTAAACCAGATCAAACTCCAGTTGATTCATTGAATGCTGGAGAAATCGGATACGTTGTTACTGGTATTAAAGAGCCCGGTATTGCATCAGTTGGTGACACAATCGCCTCAGTTAAGGATACTTTACCACCTCTACCAGGTTATATGACCCCAAGACCAGTTGTTTGGGCCTCAGTCTATCCAGAGTCCCAAGATGACCTTGCCATGCTTCGTCAGGCTCTTAGTCGCCTTCGTCTTTCTGATTCATCTATTACATATGAAGAAGAAGCATCTGGTACACTCGGCAAAGGTTATCGCTGTGGATTTCTCGGTATGCTTCACCTTGAGATTGTTACTGAACAGGTTTGGCATTTCAATGTTATTGCCCTGATGCTGAATATAACCCCGATAAACTTTATGAAGCGCAACGCGATAAAATTACAACAGACTTAGGAAAGTTGATAGCGAATGAGGCGGAATTAAAAGGACATCTAAATGAAGTAAGAATCTCGAAATGGA
>CAIRAF010000037.1 GCA_903876465.1 uncultured bacterium
GCTCGCAAGCGGCGGAAAAGACCATGCAATGGCAGGACGGCTACTCGGGCATCAAGATGCCCCTTTACGCCGAATGGACACCTTTTGACCTGACCGTACGCGATGTTTTGGCACGTCCAAAAGAGAATGAAAAGAACACCGGCTTCCTCCCTGTTGAGCGAGCCTGGATTGATCAGGTTATTGACGAAGGTTACATAGACGTGTTCCGATATTTGAACCCAGATGCTAAGGAAAAGTACTCATATTGGGATATGAAAACGTTCGCTCGAGACCGCAATGTTGGTTGGAGAATTGACTACTTTTTCGCTACTCCTGGGACCGTCAGACTAGTGACAAAAGCCCGAATTCTTGATCAAATAATGGGTTCAGACCATTGCCCTATCGATTTGGTTATTGGATAATTATAGGTTCAAATAGAGCTGTATTTAGTTAAAATTGGCGATTTTTTAGCATAAAAAAGAGGGTATTGACGATGTTGTGTAATGATATTTGGACAATAGTAAAGCGCATAGCGCCTCGAGAAAAGAGAATGAAGCGTATGCGCTTTGAAAGTGAAATTTGCTAATACGTTTAGTCCACAGACTAAAGTGTTTTAGGAGATCTAAAACTTAGTGGTTGTCAGGACTGTTCCTGTCACCTATGAAGGTGATTTAGTAGGTGCCGTTGTGCACTCTCCAAAAAATGTTTAGGGCTTCCACGGGGGAAGCAAATGTTGTGTTGATGGAAGATACAACGACATTTACCTAAGCAACAGAACGATACCTCTATTTATAGCTAATTTCAAAATAGTGTAGCCTACCCGCTACTGGTTTTTTGAAAGAACTTTTTTATTTGTCCATTTGAATTCGCAGTACAAGTCACGATTTTTTTATCATGTTCTGTATTGCGAATTCAAGACCTCGGATGACAAAATTTAATCTGGGATAATTATATTCTTGTAAAGGACAAGTGTAAAGGACATACTGTGGATAACTCCGTATATCTTTAGTTGGCAGCAAAAATCTCTAGGACACGCGGTGTTTTTTGTGTATTTCTTCAATAAGCTTTGTGTCTGCTTCTTCTTTCTTTTCTTTACCCATTTCACCAAGCTCCCTAAGCTTAGTTTCTGTTTCACGTGAAAGCTCAACAGCCTTTTTGTCCAGATATTCAGTTGTATTTAGTTTTGGATCATCGAGGACTTCATTAAATAGGGCATGCAAAATAAATCCTATTTTTGGACTTGGAGGAATGTTGCACACTTCCATAACTCGCTTACCATCAATCTTAAGCATGGAAAGTGAAACAGGGTCTCGAAGCGCTTCCTCTATCATGGCATGATATTTACGGAGACGATAAGGATCTTCTTTGGGTCTGCCAGTGCCTATACGGTCGCATATACGAATATTCATGAGCTCCCAGATGTTTTCACGACCAACATTCACAATCATGCGTCTAACGGCAGATAGGGTGATTTGTTCAGTATCAGAGAAAAACATATGCCAACGTATCAGTTTAGTCACTTTTTCAATAGTTTTCACGGGAAACTTCATTCTAGTGAGTATCTTACGTGTTTCACGTGAACCAATTACTTCATGGCCATAAAAGGTAATTATGCCTGTTTCACGTGAAAGACCCTTAGTCTTAGGTTTAGAAATGTCATGAAATAGAGCCGTTAAACGGATATCGAGGTCCCAGTTCTTATCAGCAGCAGCTTGTAAACTACGTAAAAGGTGCTCCCAAACATCGTAAGCGTGGGCTTGATTTTGGCCAACTCCTATAGAAGCTTGAAGTTCTGGAACTATGTGGCTCAAAAGCCCTGTTTCATTAAGTATCTCAATACCCAGCTTTGGTTGAGGTGACATGATTATCTTGGCAAATTCATCGCGAATACGTTCCAGTGATATATCTTTGAGAAGTTTGTTGTGTTTTTTGATCGAAGCCAGGGTGTTTTGTTCAATAGAGAAGTCTAATTCAACCGCTAAACGAACTGCGCGCATCATGCGAAGGGCATCTTCTGTAAATCTGGCGTCTGGATTACCAACTGTCCTTATGGTTTTGTCCTTTATATCAGCAAAACCACCGAATAGGTCAACTGTGTCTTTTATGGCTCCATTGGACAAAGAAAGGGCAATTGCGTTAATGGTAAAGTCACGTCTCTGAAGATCATCTTCGAGTTTGTCGCTAAATTTAACACTATCTGGGTGACGACGGTCAGAATAGTCAGATTCCAAGCGGTATGGCGTTACTTCTACATTACGCAAAGTGTTGTCTTCTGTGGCTTCATTTATCACAGCCACAGTGCCATATATGTTTTCATAGACGGTTTTAGGGAAGAGGGCTTGGATTTGATCAGGTTTAGCATTAGTGGTTATATCCCAGTCTTTTGGAGTTCTGCCAAGGAAAATATCACGCGCGCAACCACCAACAAGATAGGCTTGAAAGCCCGCCTTTTCAATTATCTCAACAATATTGATTATTTCCGCCGGAATGGCTTGGTTTTTCTTCATTTTATTAAAATAAAGCTTAAATCTGTGCACCCGGAGGGATTCGAACCCCCAACAGCAGTTCCGAAGACTGTTATGATATCCATTTCACCACGGGTGCGGTGAATAATGACTGATAGTA
>CAIRAF010000038.1 GCA_903876465.1 uncultured bacterium
ATCCAAATACACCTTCTACCGTACTCTCAAGGTTGGATCAACTGGTGCTGATGTTAAAGCACTACAGCAATTTCTAAATAATCACAGTATCTACGTTGCCACTTCAGGTACTGGTTCATACGGTAACGAAACAACTTATTACGGGAAAGCGACAGCTGCAGCAATCTCAAGATTCCAGGAGACTAATGCAAGCACAGTACTTGCTCCGTACGGTCTAGTATCAGGAACAGGTAATTTTGGCCCAGCGACCATGAAACTAGTTAATGCAATGATAGTGGCTGGAAAATAATTGTAGTTAATAGTTGACCTTCAGTATTGATTTGTTACACTGATGTCAGTACAGCGAACTGTACAATTTATAAGTTTTATCTTTAACGAATAAAATGCAAGCAGATCAGCAATTCCTCGAGTACGTCATCAAAGCTTTAGTAGATGTTCCAGATCAAGTCAAAGTCGTCCGTACAGTAGATGAGATGGGAGTACTTCTTACTCTCGAAGTTAGTGCCGCAGATATGGGTAAAATTATTGGCCGTCAAGGTAATACTGCCAAGTCCATCCGCACACTTCTTCGTGTGGTCGGTATGAAAAATAATAGTCGTGTCAATCTCAAGATTAATGAACCTGTTGGTGGTCTCAAGTCAGCAGAACGAATGGCATCTGCTGGTACCGCAAATGCAGCAACAGCTCCTGTGGCACCACTATCATCATCACCTGTTACTAAGTCTCTAGATGACGCTATGGCAGATCTCAAATTGGAATAGTTTTAAATTAGATATATTGAAACAAGAAATGGGTTAAATGCCCATTTTTTGTTTGTATGAAATGGCTATGATAGAATACTCAGCCGTCGTTCATTTTTAACTTCTTTATTAAACATTTTTAGACACAAAGGAGGTATGTTACGTAAAAAAGCATTTCGCCTAACACGTAAGTTAGTTTTCATGATTGTGAGCAATTCTCACAACATCGGCCCGTTCATAAGCCGTATCTTCAGTTAATTATTGTTGAAATATGACAACAATCGCAATCCGTGGTACAGTAAGTGCCACGGTTTTTTTATTGCAAAATGATCACTTATCACCTTATAACTTTATTTCCAGAAAGCGTTGAGCCATATGTTAACTCTTCGATTCTTAAACGTGCGCAAGAAAAGGGGATTATCGCTATTAAATATTACAATCCTAGGGATTTTGTAGTTGGAAAAGACGGAAAAATTCCAAAGAATGCTGATGAATTAACTTATTCGGAGAAAAGAGTTGATAATCGTCCATATGGAGGAGGGCCTGGTATGGTTATAGAAGCAATGCCAATTATCCGAGCAATTGAGTTAGCTGTTGGAAAGAAAATTCGCACAACTAAAAATAAAACAAAAGTTAAAATTGTTTTTTTTAGTCCCGCTGGAAGACAGTTTACAAATGAAATGGCAGAAAGTTTTAAAAAATACACAGATATAGTTTTTGTTTGTGGTCGTTATGAGGGCATTGATGCTCGCGTAAAGAAAGCCTTTCCAATGATAGATATTTCAGTCGGTCCTTATGTTTTAACTGGCGGGGAATTACCAGCCATGATTATGATTGATACTATCACTCGTCGCATTCCAGATGTTCTGGGTCATTATGATTCGGTTGAAGAAAACCGTATCGCAAGTCCTGATGTTTATACACGACCTGAAGTTATTGAGTATAAAGGTAAGAAGTATCGTGTTCCAAAGGTCCTTTTAAGCGGAAATCATAAGGAAATGGAGAAGTGGAAAACGGCAGTTCTGGCCGAAGGTGACCAGAAAAAGCGTAGTAAGTAGTAATAGCGCGATAAACCCTTGACAGTTAATGGTCAGTCTGATAGGCTCTCTCTAACTTCGCAGATTGAGTTCTGCCGTGCCATTCCGAAAGGAAGGCCAAAGCGGAGGATTACAAAGGCTTAAAATTGATCCTACCCACAGTGCATATAACACTTTTCGTGTAATGCGTATGTAATAAACCGTCCTCGAACGGGTATTTTTCGTTGTCTCTGAATTTTGTTTACGTAGTTTGTCCGGAATTTATTTTAATAATTATTAAGAACTTAACTTTATCAATATGCATACAACCACTCACGTTTCGACAGGTCCTCGTCCAAAGAAATATTTTTCACGTTACCAAGTTCCACTCGCTCCAATGCCAAATTTGGTGGAGTCACAGTTGACTTCTTTTGCAAGTCTTCTTGATCATGGTTTCGGTAATCTTTTGAAGGAATTTGCGCCAATTTCCGATTATGCCGGAAAGAAATTTGATCTCTCGATGGGTGGTATCGAGCTTGTTCGTCCAAAGTTTGACGAACATTATGCAAAGGTCAATAAACTCAACTATGAGGGTCAGATCAAGGTTAAAGTTGTCCTCAAGAACAAGACACTCAATGTGGTCAAAGAGCAAGAAATGTTCCTTGCAGATATTCCTCTCATGACTGATCATGGAACATTCATAATCAATGGTGTTGAGCGTGTTATTGCTCCTCAACTCGCTCGTTCATTCGGAATTTTCTTTACTTCAAATGAAGTTAAGGGAAAAAACTATTTTGGTGCAAAAGTTATCCCAGCCCGTGGTGTATGGATGGAAATAGAAATGGATACTGACGGAACCATCCTTTGTCGTATTGATCGTAAGAGAAAATTCCCAATCACTTCACTTATGCGAGTATTGGGTGCGAGTACAAATGATGCTATTTCTGATCTCTTTAAGGGTAATCCAGAAGTAAAGAAAGTTGTTGATCTTACTTTAGCTAAAGATCATGCCAAGACTGTTGATGAGGCATATATGGAGATTCACAAGCGTCTACGTGATGGTGATCTCGCTACTGCAGAAAATGCACGTTCATTCATCCAGACTATTCTAAAAGCTGATCGTTATGATATCTCACGTGTTGGTCGTTTCCGTTTCAACAAGCGTTTCGGTAAGTCTATGGAGGAAAAAGATCTCGAACGTCGCACTATTTCTCTCGATGACATCGTTACCACAATAGGACATATCGTTACACTTTCTGTTACACCTGATATGCAACCTGATGACATCGACCACCTCGGTAGTCGTCGTGTTCGTTATGTTGGTGAACTCCTCGAACAGCGTATTCGTCTTGGCCTTACACAGATGAAGCGTAACATTCAGGACAAAATGTCTACGGTTGAGCCAGATGTCACTTTACCTGTTTCATTTATTTATCCTCGACCACTCCAGGCTCGTATCAAGGAATTTTTCACTACAAACCAGTTGTCTCAGTTCATGGCCCAGGAAAACGTTCTTGCCGAAATTGAACACCTTCGAACTCTAACCGCTCTCGGTCCCGGAGGTCTTTCTCGTGAACGTGCCGGTTTCGAAGTTCGTGACGTGCACCCATCTCACTATGGCCGTCTATGTCCTATCCATACTCCAGAAGGTCCAAACATCGGTCTCGTTCTTCGTTTGACCGCCTATGCTCGTATCAATGAATTTGGCATGATTGAAACTCCTTATGCCAAGGTCAAGAACGGTATTGTTACAAAAGAAATTCAGTATATGAACGCTTTGGAAGAAGAGAATTTCCGTATTGCTCACGCTGCTACCCCTTATAATGCTGAAGGAAAAATAACTGGCGACGAAGTTGAGGTTCGTATCAATGGTAGTCCAGCTCTTGCAACAGCTAAGGAAGTTGACTATATCGACATTGCAACAAACCAAGCCTTTTCTATTGCTACATCTCTCATCCCATTCCTTAACCACGATGATGCGAACCGCGCATTGATGGGATCAAACATGCAGAAGCAGGCTACACCTTGTCTAGTTCCAGAAGCTCCAGTTGTTGCTACTGGTATTGAAGCAAAGGCGGTTATCGACACAGGTCGTGTCATTGTTGCTCAAGAAGAAGGAGAAATCACTGAAGTCGATGCAAAAAAGATTGTCTTTAAATCAAAGAAAACTGGAAAGAACCATGAATATAATTTGGTTCTCTTCTCACGAACAAATGGTTTTACGGTATTCCATCAGCGTCCTATCGTTTCAGTTGGTGATAAGGTTAAGAAAGGAGATATTCTCGCTGACACGTCTACTTCTGATAAGGGTGAGATTGCTCTTGGTCATAATGCACTTGTTGCATTTATGTCATGGTCTGGATCAAACTACGAAGACGCCATCATTCTTTCAGAACGTGTAGTTAAAAATTCAAAGTGGAGTTCAATTCATATAGAAGAGTTCGTTGTGAATGTTCGTGACACGAAGCTTGGTCCAGAGGTTACAACTTGTGATATTCCAAACGTTGGTGAAGCAAAGCTCAAGAACCTCACAGAGGAAGGTATAGTACGTATTGGTGCCGAAGTTCGTCCTGGTGATATCCTCGTCGGTAAGATTTCTCCAAAAGGTGAGACACAACTTACTCCTGAAGAGCGTCTCCTCCGTTCTATTTTCGGTGAAAAGGCTCGCGATGTTAAGGATACCTCAAAGCGCATGGAGAACGGCAAACGTGGTCGTGTTATTTCAGTCAAGATATTCTCACGCGAAAAGGGTGACAAGCTCGAGAGTGGAATTATAAAGAAAATTTATATTGAAGTTGCTCAAGTTCGTAATGTGTCAGTTGGTGACAAGATGGCCGGACGTCACGGTAACAAAGGTGTTATTTCAAAGATTCTTCCAGAAGAAGATATGCCATATATGGAAGATGGAACACCAATCGATGTCATTCTAACTCCTCTCGGTGTGCCATCGCGTATGAACCTCGGTCAGATTCTCGAATTGCACCTTGGTCTCGCTGCTTATACTCTCGGATATCAAGCCATCGTTCCTCCATTCGTAGGAGCAACTGATGCAGAAATTAAAGAAGAACTCGTCAAAGCAGGTTATGATGCATCAGGAAAAATGAAACTCCGCGATGGTCGCACTGGTGATCATTTCCAGCAACCTATCGCTGTTGGTTATATGTATATTCTCAAACTTCACCACATGGTTGAAGATAAGATTCACATGCGTTCAATTGGTCCTTACTCTCTCATTACTCAACAGCCTCTCGGTGGTAAAGCACAAGGTGGAGGTCAGCGTTTTGGAGAAATGGAAGTCTGGGCACTCTTGGGTCATGGTGCCGCACATACACTTCGTGAAGTTCTTACTGTTAAATCAGATGATATTCTCGGTCGTTCCCAAGCATTCGACGCTATTGTTAAGGGTGAACGTATGAAGCTTCCAAATTTGCCAGCATCATTCAATGTTCTCTTGAAAACACTTCGTGGTTTGGCGCTCAATGTGGAATTAGCAAAGAAGCCAGTCGTAGCTGAAGAATAATATTTTATTAATATATGAAAAATATAAAAAATAAGAGAATAATTTTTGGCGCAATCATAGTCATCGTCCTTGTCATTGCGTTTACGTATATCGACAAGTCTTCTTCAACTGAAGAAAGTGCCGACAATGGTCCAAGTTTTGGTTCCGCTACAACTACATTTCTGACAGAAGCGACTTCAACACCGATTGTTACAACTTCCTCAACTTCAAATCCTGGTCAAATATTCGCTTATTATTTGAATATTGCTACGACCACATTCAGTCAGAATCAACCAATCAATATGACACTCTTTGTGTATAACTTGAGTAAAGTTCCAGAGACAATGACGTTTCCAACTGGTTGCCAAGGAACATATACAATTGCAGGTTTTGACATGATGAAACATATCACTTGTATACCTAGTTCAACATCATTCACCATCAAGCCAGAAAGTGTTCGCCAAGTCGCCATCGCACATTATCCAGGTGTATTCAAGATTCCAACAGGACAACACGATCTCTATACAGGCATCGTAGGATATGGAGGAATTACAACATCTGTCACGATAACACCATAATATTTATAAACCACATTAACAGATAATTTACAAAATATGACAACAATAACCACAAAAAAGAATACTGACGCCATCGACTTCGACATCGTTCGTTTGACGCTGGCTTCACCAGACAAGATCCTTGAATGGTCTTATGGTGAGATCACCAAGCCAGAGACGATCAACTATCGTACTCAACGTTCTGAAAAGAGCGGTCTCTTTGATGAGCGCATCTTTGGTCCAGACCGTGACTTCGAATGTTATTGTGGAAAATATCGTGGAATCCGATATAAGGGTATTGTCTGTGAAAAATGTGGTGTTGAAATCACACGCTCAATAGTTCGTCGTGATCGTATGGGTCACATTGAACTCGCTTCACCAGTTTCTCATATCTGGTTCCTTCGTTCAGTTCCATCACGTATTGGCCTCATCCTCGGTATGACTAGTGCTGACCTCGAAAAAGTTGTCTATTTCGCAGGTTACATCATCACTAAGATTCATGAATCAGAAAAGGATCAATTCTTGAAAGATTTGGAAAGTGAATACAAGACAAAAGTTAAGACTGCTCAAGATGACAAAACAAAGGAAGCCTTGAAAGAGCTTGTCGTCA
>CAIRAF010000039.1 GCA_903876465.1 uncultured bacterium
CTATTACCTATTTTTTTCAGTTGCTAAAATAAATTGATAAAGGTTTAATATATTTAGTTATTTTCTAACAAAGATTATTGCCTTGGCCCTGCCAACCAGTTGTTGTGGGCTGACCATTCTGTTCACCTTGATTATTCGTCTGAGCAAATGCTGGTAATGCAGCTGTTGCAGCGAGTGCAAGAGCAGTTGTGATTGTGATAATTTTTTTAGTATTCATAAACAATAAATATTTTAGGAATTAAGCCGATAAAAGAAGGTTCGAACAGCCTTCATGTGTATAGTACGCCCTTCAATCTATGACTGGTGCATATGTAATAAATCATCATTTCATTCGACATTATCTATGTCACCACACTTAATTATTAATAAACAAAAATATATGCTTTGGACAATTATCATCATCTTGCTCGTCTTGTGGATCCTTGGATTTAGTCTTAATTTTGGAGGTAACTTGATCCATACACTTCTAGTTGTGGCCTTGATCGTATTTATAGTCAAACTTCTATCATAAACAAATTTTCCAATTATGCGCGCATTACCACTACAAAGGCATTTCCTAATGCCAGCATCGTTCTTCCCTTTCTCAAAAATGGAAAAGGTGTTCACAACAATTATGTTGGGTGCTTTTGTAGGTGATCTAATACTATTTTTTTATTTCATTAATCTTATTTTTCTTTCAAACACAGCATTTATTACACCAACACCAGCTCTAGCTATGACAACAAGCCCTGGTCTCGAACAATTAATAGAGGGGCTTCAAAAAAATGGAATCAGTCCTCTTCTGGGTCAAGAGGTGACACGACCACATATTTCAGTAGTTGGAGAAACAATAATGCTAGGTGGAGATAATATCCAGGTTTTTCAATACGAAGATGCAACAACCGCTATTTCGGAAGCCACCAAATTAGTAAATAGATATGCCACCGGCACTCGATCTATACTCTGGAAAAATAAAATACACGTATATGCAAATAATTCAATCGTTATCTTTTATCTTGGAGACAATCAAAGTATCTTGGGAGCGCTTGATCAGGATACTGATATCTCGGAAATGAAATAAGGTTTTTTGCGGAGAGGGAGGGATTTGAACCCTCGAGGAACTTTCGCCCCTGCTGGTTTTCGAAACCAGTGCCTTCAACCACTCAGCCACCTCTCCAGGTGGACATTTACCATAACATTTTTTAGCGTTTTGTAAATTAATACAGATATGATAGTATCTTGTTTATTAGGTTAATACATAACCTTTTCGGCCATATCGTCTAACTGTTAGGACAGCGGGTTTTCAATCCGTCAATCGGGGTTCGATTCCCCGTAGGGCTACACGAACGAAGTGAGTGTTGACCGTAAGCAGGCACCTGCGTGCCTGCGTCGGGGAATCGAAAAGGCTCTCCCATATTTTTGAGGAGCTTTGCTCCGAGAAAATGGGAAGCCTGTACTGATGCTGTAGGCATCGATTCCCCGTAGGGCTACTTTAAATAAATTCTTCCAACAAATCTGGCTTATATGTCTCAGTTGTATCTTTTTTTCTGTCTTCAAGAGCC